>DATHVW010000099.1:0-58787 GCA_035461085.1 Longimicrobiales bacterium
GGCCGACTCCCGCGTCGGACGTCATGCCTCTTCGGAGGAAGGCGGAAGGTAAGGGGAGGTCACCAGTCGATCTCGACTGGGCTCCAAAAAAACCTTCGGTACGTCCCTGTCACCGGCTCGCGCACCTGCGCGGGCCGGTGATTTTTGTATCCGGGGTCCCGCCGAAAGTGTGCCTCTCTGTCGGCGCGATACCCTCGGGAATAGAATGACGTAACCGTAAAGAGCGAGATGCGATGCCACGAGTACTGGTGACCCGGCGCGTGCATTTCAGTGCGGCGCACCGGCTGGGGCGTGAGGACTGGACGGCGGAGGAGAACAGTCGGGTGTTCGGCGACTGTTCGAATCCGAACTGGCACGGTCACAACTACGAGCTGGATGTGACGGTGGCGGGAGACATCGATGAGGAGACGGGTTTCGTCTACGACCTGAAGGATCTGCGCGACGCGGTGGAGCGGACGGTGATCGCGGACGTGGATCATCGCAACCTGAACGTGGACGTGGAATGGCTGCGCGGCCGGAACCCGACGACGGAGAATCTGGTGGTCGCGATATGGCGGCGCCTCGCGCCGGAGCTGCCGGCGGGAGTGGACCTGGTGCGGCTGGTGCTGTGGGAGACGCCGCGCAACTACGTGGAGTATGGCGGTGAGTGACGGATCGGAGCACGTGGATCTGGGCGACGTCCCGTTCCAGGATCTCGTGCGCGAGATGCTGGTGCGGCTGGGTGAGGACCCGGAGCGGCAGGGTCTGCAGAAGACGCCGGAGCGGGTGGAGAAGAGCCTGACCTGGCTGACGCGCGGGCACGGCATGGGTGTCCGGGAGGTGCTGGGCGACGCGCTGTTCGACGAGGATCATCACAACATGGTGATCGTCAAGGACATCGAGATGTACTCGATGTGCGAGCATCACATGCTGCCGTTCTTCGGCAAGGTGCACGTCGCATACATTCCGAACGGTCGCATCGTCGGGCTGTCGAAGGTGCCGCGGATCGTGGAGGTGTTCGCGCGGCGGCTGCAGGTGCAGGAGCGGCTGACGTCACAGATCGCGACGGCGCTCACGGAGGTGCTGGAGCCGCAGGGCGTCGGTGTCATCATCGAGGCGTATCACCTGTGCATGATGATGCGCGGGGTGGAGAAGCAGAACTCGAAGACGATCACCAGCTCGATGCAGGGCGTGTTCCTGGACGACATCAGGACGCGCGAGGAATTCCTCCGGCTGATCTCGGTCAATGGCATCATCTCCTGACGCGGAGTCGTCGCGGCTGAGCGGTCGGGTCGCGGTGGTGACGGGCGGCACGGGCGGCATCGGCCGCGCGTGCGCGGAGCAGCTGGCGGCGGCGGGCGCTCACGTGGTGGTGGTGGCGCGCGGCATGGATCAGGTCCGGGAGACGGCAACGCAGTGCGGCGGACTGCCGGTCGTCGCGGATGTCGGCACGGAGACCGGTATCGCGCGCGTCGTGGAGGCCGTGACCACACTGCAGGCGGAGGGCCCGGACATCGTGGTGCATGCGGCGGGCGCATTCGCGCTCGCGCCACTCGCGGCGACGAGTGTCGAGGCGTTCGACCGGATGATTGCCGTGAACCTGCGCGGCGCGTTCCTGCTCATGCGTGCGTTCCTCCCGGGAATGCTGGCGCGCGGGTCGGGTCACATCGTCACGATCGGGTCGGTGGCGGGGCGTCAGGCGTTCCCGTCGAATGGCGCGTACAGTGCATCGAAGTTCGGCGCGCGCGGGCTGCACGCGGTGCTGGCCGCCGAGTTGCGCGGGACGGGTGTGCGCGCGACCTTCGTCGAGCCCTCGGCCACGGACACGGGGCTGTGGGAGGACATCGACCGGGACCGCAATCCCGGGCTGCCGTCGCGTGAGCAGATGATGAGCGCCGCAGCCGTCGGCGACGCAGTTCTCTACGCCGTCACGCGGCCCGCGGATACGGCTGTACCGAACATTCTGGTGGAACGGGCATAGGTATGTTCATAGTCAGCGTTCAGGCGCATTACGACAGCGCGCATTTCCTTCGCCACTACAAGGGCAAGTGCGAGCGGCTGCACGGTCATCGCTATGTGGTGGAGATGGCACTCGCGACCGAGGAGCTGGACAAGTCGGGCATTGCGTTCGACTTCGTCGACATCAAGAGGAACCTGCGCGAGCTCGCGGATCATCTGGATCACAACAACCTGAACGACCTGCCGCCGTTCGACGAGATCGAGCCGTCGGCGGAGAACCAGGCGAAGTACTTCTACGACGAGATGAAACGCAGGCTTCCGCCGCGCATGGCGGATGCGATCGTCTACGCACGCGTGTGGGAGACACCGACGCAATGGGCTCAGTACACGGAACGACAGCTGTGGGTGTGACGCACGTGACGCCCGCCCGATTCACGTTGCTGGCCGCCGCGGCGGCCGTCGCGCTCGGCGCGTGCGGGTCCGCACCGCCGCCGCGCGTCTCGCCGGACAATCCCGGCTACACGGTGCCGGCGCCGCTGCCCGATCAGACGGGGTGGGGCGTGCACGTGCTGGCGCTCGAGCGTGCGCCGAACGGCGGCACGTGGGTCGGAACGTACGGCGAGGGCATTTTCGTGTGGGGCCCGCGCGCGGAGCAGTGGCGGCACATCCCGCAGTCGGAGGACGGGCTGTCCTGGGGGTTCGTGAACAGCATCGCGTTCCACGACACTGCGACCGTGTGGTACGGCACGGTGGGCAACGGGTTCGGCCTGACGACGGACGGTGGCGCGACGTGGCGCAACTGGACGTTCAGCCAGCTGGGTCCGGAGTGGCAGTACGTCGTGCCGGACGGCATCGAGGTACGCGGGGACAGCGTCTACATTGCGACTGCGGACGGGCTCAGGATCAGCGGGGACCTGGGTGCCACGTGGCGGTGCGTGCAGGGGCAGAGCGCGGTCAGTGGCGGCAGTGAACGCCGCGACGCGGGCTGCACCGAGCGGATCAACTCACTGCCGTCGAAGTACCTGCTGTCGCTCGATGTCGATGCGGACGGCACGATCCGGGTCGGTCATCTCGGCGGCCTGAGCATATCGCGCGACGCGGGCCGCACCTGGACCGCCGCGACTGGCGCGGGCCTCGCCGGCAGCAACGTGCGCGCGGTGCTCCGCGATGAGACCGGCGTCTGGGCCGCGACGGAGTCGCGCATCTTCGTGGACTCGGCCGGTACCGGCGAGTTCAGGGATGCGGAGATCCGGATTCCCGGTGTGCAGGGGCTGCCGGGTGCTCCGCGCGCGTTCCTCGCGACGCCGAGACCGGAGCTGCCACCCCAGCTGCCCGGTCGCGCGGGCGCGTTGCCGCCGCCGCCGCTGCCGCCGTCGATCGCCACGTCGTACGGCATGGTCGGGCGGCTGAACCAGGGCGAGTACCGTCTCTACTATCTCGGTGCGGCCGACCGGTTCCGCCCGGCGGGCGACATCTGGGCGTTCGCGTGGTGGGGTCCGCCGTACCGTCCGCTGGCGGGCTCGGCAGCGGGCGTGAACCGGTTCCTGGCGGGCGACCTGCCGTTCGACGATCTGTTTCTGTCGGAGCCGGCGTCGCAGCCGGCCGAGCCGCGGCACAACTGGTTCGCGCGACCGGTGACCGCTGCGGATGGCAACACGCACATCGACGGCACGTACCGGTACGGATCGACCATGGGCGGCCGGTTCCAGCAGCATCAGGGGGTCGAGTTCAACAACCCGGCGGGCACGCCGGTGCGTGCGATCGGCGATGGCGTGGTGGTGTTCGCGGGTGCAGCGGAGCAGGGAGCGAACACGGTGGCGATCCGTCACGACCGCCGTCTGGACGACCAGTACGTGTACTCGACTTACTACCACAACACGTCGCTGGAGGTGAGTGCGGGCCAGCGGGTCGGTGCGGGCGACATCATCGCGCGTGTCGGCAACACGGGTCGTGCGACGAACGACCATCTGCACCTGGAGATCCATGTCGCGCCGGACACCGACTCGTCGCGCATCGTGCATCCGGACGTCCGCTTCCCGCCGCACACGGTGAATCCGCAGTTGTGGATCGAGCCGCTGCCCGGCACGGGGACCGTGGCCGGCCGGGTGTTCAATGCGGCGGGCGAGACGGTGCCGGGTGCGCGCATCCACGGCCTGGTGCTGCCGTATCCGGAGGAGACGCCGTTCTCGTTCGCGGAGACGTACCAGGACCAGGCGCATCCGGACCCGGCGTACGGGGAGCATTTCGCGGTGGGCGATGTGCCCGCGGGCGATTACACGCTCGGCGTAACGGTGGACGGGCGGCGCGTGTGGCGCCGCGTGCGCGTGCGGCCGGGGATGGTGACCTGGGTGGAGTTCAGGCCCTGACGCTGCCGCAATGCATATTCTGCTGACGGACATCCTCACCTGTCCGCGCTGCGGGCCCGGCTTCGGCCTGATCCTGCTGGCGGACCGGGCGGAGGAGCGGCGCGTGCTCGAGGGCGTGCTCGGCTGCTCGAACTGCCGGGAGAAATACCCCGTCCGCGAGGGCGTCGCCGATTTCGGCGCGCCGCCGGAAACGGTCCGGCCGGTGGAGGACGGGGAAGCGGTGGAGCGGCTGGCCGCCATTCTCGGTGTCACGCATGGGCCCGGGTTTCTGCTGCTGGCGGGTCCGGTGGCAGCGCACGCGGCCGGGCTCGCGGCCATGATCCCGGATGTGGAGGTGGTCACGATCGGTGCGGCCGCAACCGCGGAAGACGGTCCGGGCATCAATCGCGTGTATGCCGCCGGCCCGCAGCTGCCGATCGCAAGCGGCAAGGTAGCGGGTGTCGCCCTGTCGGGCGCGGCCGCCGAAACATTGCTGGATGAGGGCGCGCGTGCCGTGTCTCCGGTCGGCCGGCTCGTGCTCGATCCCGCACCGGCCGACGCGGCGGAGCGACTGCAGCGGCACGGAATGCGCATCGTCGCGCAGCAGGAGAGCATCGCGGTCGCAGTGCGCGGCTGATTGCGCGCCGCGCGCGCGTGCGCCTATACTTGGCCGCGGGCCACCGGCCGCGCCCGTCACTGATTCGAGGCCCTTTCCCCCCGCGAAATCAACTTGCCGATGGGCATCTGGAAGAAACTGTTCGGAAACGAGAGCGACGGCGTCGACTACTACCGCGAGGGAGTCGAGCTGTTGAACGTGGGCAAGTACCACGAGGCGCTCACATCCTTCCGGCTGGCGCTGCGCGATTCGCCGAACGACGTCGCCGTGATGCAGCAGATCGCGATTGCCTATACGCGCATCGGCATGACGGACGAGGCGGTCAAGACGTACCGCACGGTGCTCGCGACCCAGCCATCGGCCGCGGGAGCGCACTACGGTCTCGCGTTCCTGCTGCTGCGGCAGGGTCGCGGCGATGAGGCGGGCGAGCACCTGCGCGCGTTCCTGGCGGCGCCGCCGGAGGGGCCGGAGGCGCGGCGCCACGTCGCCCATGCGCAGGAGACGCTCGACGAGCTGGGCCGCGGCGTCACGCCCGACGCAGAAGGCTGAGCGTCGTGGCTGACATCAATGCCGCCCTGGCATGGACGGGCGAGGGGCTGCAGTTCCGGGGCGGCGTTGCGGGCGGGCCGGAGCTGCTGCTCGACAGCGATGGCGCGGCCGGGCCGTCACCGGTCCACGCGCTCGTGCTGGCCCTGGCCAGCTGCATGGCGATCGATGTGCTCGACATCGCGCAGAAGTCACGCGTGCCGATCACGGGGCTGAGCGTGGTGGTCGAGGGAGACCGCCGGGCGGACCCGCCGCGCCGGATCACCGCAGTCCGGCAGGTGTTCCGGACGACGGGGGTCGCAGAGGCGGACCGGGCGAAGGTGTCGCGCGCGATCGACCTGTCGCGCGAGAAATACTGCAGCGTGCTGCATTCTCTCCGTGAGGATATCGAGATGTCCTTCGATCTGGAGCTGGGCTGAATGGCAGCGCGCGAGATCGCGACGCGGGGTTCGGCGGACGCCAGCAGCCTCGACTACGTCGCCAATCCGGCGGCACTGCCGCAGGGCACGCTCGTGGACCTGTTCCTCGATGCGGTGGACATGGGCCGCGAGCGGGCGCAGCTCTACCGCACGGATGACGGCTGGCAGCCGGTGTCGCACGCGCAAGTGCTCCACAACGTGCGCGCCATTGCCGCGGCGCTGCGCGCGCACGGCATCGCGCGCGGTGACCACGTCGGCCTGCTCGCCGAGAACCGGCCGGAATGGGCGTGGGTCGATTATGCGCTGCTGTGCACCGGCATCATCGTCGTGCCCTTGTATCCCACCCTCCCCGCGCCGCAGGCCGCCGCCATCCTGAAGCACTCCGGCGTCCGTCTGCTGTTCGTATCGACGGCCGCGCAGCTGGAGAAGGTACAGGAGTCACGTGCGGAACTGCCATCGCTGGAGGGCGTGGTGGTGTTCGACGACGTCGCTTCCGACGACGCGTCGGTCGAGGTGCTGCGCGACTTCATGGCGCGAGGCGCGGCCGGCATGCCGCCGGAGTCTGAGTTCCGCGCGGAAGCAAAGCGCGCGCGGCCCGAGGATGTCGCGACGCTCATCTACACGTCGGGCACGACGGGCGACCCGAAGGGCGTCATGCTGACGCACGCCAACCTGTATTCGAACGTCATCGCATCGACCAAGCATGTGCTGACGACGGCGGAGGGCGACGCGACGCTCAGCTTTCTGCCGCTCTCGCACGTGTTCCAGCGCATGGTGGACTACCTGATATTCAGCAGGGGCAACACCATCGCGTATGTGCCGGTGATGGATGATGTGGCGCAGGCGCTGCGCGAGGTAAAGCCGACGATCGTGGTCGCGGTCCCGCGCGTGTACGAGAAGCTGTACGCCAAGGTTCTGTCCGTGACGGGGCTGCAGCGCACCATCGTGCTGTGGGCGCGCCAGGTGGCACTCGACTGGGCTGCCTTGAAGCTGATCGGTGAGTCGATACCGGCCGCACTGCGTGCGAAGCACGCGATCGCCGACCGGCTGGTCTTCCGGAAGATCAGGGCGCGGCTCGGCGGCCGCATCCGGTTCTTCGTCTCGGGCGCCGCGCCGCTCAGCCCGCAGATTTTCCAGTTCTTCTATGGTGCGGGCGTGCTGATCCTGGAAGGCTACGGTCTGACGGAGACATCGCCGGTCACGAACGTCAACACGCCTGAGCAGCTGCGCATGGGCACGGTGGGGACGGCGATTCCGGGCACGGAGATCAGGATCGCGGAGGATGGCGAGATCCTGGTGCGCGGGCCGCAGGTGATGAAGGGTTACTACCGCAACGATGAGGCGACGCGCGAGATCATCGATGACGAAGGCTGGCTGCACACGGGCGACATCGGCGCGATCGACGCGGACGGGTTCCTGAGCATCACGGATCGCAAGAAGGAGCTGCTGGTAACGGCGGGCGGCAAGAACATCGCGCCGCAGCCGATCCAGAACGCGGCGAAGCTGAGCCGGTTCGTGGCGGAGGCCGTCCTGATCGGAGACCGCCGCCCGTTCACGGTAATGCTGGTGGTGCCGAATTTCGATTCGCTGGAGGCGTGGGCGCGGCACAAGGGAATACCGGCGGATGACCGGAGCGCGCTCGCGCGCGACCCGCGCGTGCGTGAGAAGCTCGAGCGTGAGGTGGCCGCGCGTCTCGATGGTTTTGCACGCTACGAGGTGCCCAAGAAAGTGCTGCCGCTCGAACGT
The DNA here is from genome assembly GCA_035461085.1 of Longimicrobiales bacterium. Lineage (GTDB taxonomy): Bacteria > Gemmatimonadota > Gemmatimonadetes > Longimicrobiales > RSA9 > SH-MAG3. Next base: position 7,611 of record DATHVW010000099.1, read on the forward strand.
GAGTTCAGCCTCGACCGCGGCGAGATCACGCCATCGCTCAAGATCCGCCGCAAGGTGGTGGAGCAGGCGTACCGCGAGCAGATCGAGGCGCTCTACGCCGAGCCTGGACCGCCGGAGCGCGCGGGTGAGTGACGAGCGCGCTGTGGCGGTGGCGATTGTCACAGCACCATCACATGATGTGGCGGAGCGCATTGTCACGGCGGTGGTGGAGGAGCAGCTCGCGGCGTGCGGCAACATCGTGCCGGGCGTGACATCGATCTACCGCTGGGAGGGCGCCGTTCAGCGGGACAGCGAAGTGCTGATCCTGTTCAAGACGACACGCGCGATGCTCGCGCAGCTGATCGTGCGCGTAGAGGACCTGCATCCGTACGACGTGCCGGAGGTGCTCGCTGTGCCGGTGGTGTCCGGTCTCGAGGCATACATGCGCTGGGTCGCCGCGAGCGTGCATGGCTGACGAAGAAGAAGTAGAGGAGTCGGAGAGTATGCGCAGGAGACAGTCCCGGGCGCGGCAGACTGCCGAGCTGTCGGCAGGAATGGGGTCGCCGCACCCGGAATCGGATGACGCGGAGGACAACGGTTCGGTGGCGGACGCGCCCAAGGGCGCGGTGCCGGATGGTGCAGCGGTGGATGAGCCGGCGCACGATGCGGACGACGATTACGCGCTGGAATTCTGGCGCGAGGTGGTGTTGCGGGAGCCGTCCAACGTGGGCGCGCGGCGGCGGCTGGCGCACGTATTCGAGCTGCGGGGTGACTCGATGCTCGCGGTCGAGCAGCTGGAGGCTGCGCGGACGGTGCAGCCTGAGAACGTGGATCTGATCGTGGAGCTGGCGAACGCGAACATCGTGTTGCGCCGGTTCGACCCGGCCGAGCGTGATCTGCGGCGTGCGCTGCGTTTCCAGCCCGACCATCCGGGCGTGCACCTGGCGCTCGGCGTGATCAGCTTCCGCCGCGGTCTGTATGCGCAGGCGGAGCAGGAGCTGCGCCGTGCACTCGAGCTCGATCCCGATTCGGCAAACGCGTACTTCTACCGTGGCGAAGCGCTCAATCAGCTGAGTCGCGTCGACGAGGCGCTCGACATGCTGCTGCGCGCGACGCAGCTCCAGCCGGAGAATGCACGCGCGTATTACGTCATGGGCATCCTGTACGACAAGAAGAGTCGCTCGCAGGAAGCCGCGGCCATGTACCGCAAAGCGCGTGAGGTCGGCGCGGCGTGATCCGCATCGTACAGGGCGAGCTGGCCGGCGCGGCGATCGATGCAGTGCTGCGGCCGGTGACCGCCGAGTGGACCGCGGTGACGCACGCCATGCGGCGGCTCGAGCTCGCTGCGGGCGAGGAGCCCGCCGAACAGTGCCGCCGGCTGGGTGAGCTGCCGGTCGGCTCGGCGGTCATCACGGCGGCCGGCGACCTCCCCGCACAGTTCCTGATCCATGCGGTCGTGCGCTCGGTGGACGAGCCCGTCACGGGATCGGGCGTGCGCCGTGCCCTGCAGAACGGCCTGCGGCGGCTGGCCGAATGGGGAATCCGGCGGGTGGCAATGGCACCACTCGGTACCGGCGCGGGTAATCTGGATGCTGATGAGGCGGCGTCCATCATGATCCCCGTCCTCATCGAGCACATGGCTTCCGGCTCGCCTTCCGAGGTCGAGATCTACGTGGACTCAGAATACGAGAAGGATGTGTTCGAAAGACATCTCACGCTGCATGGCGGGAGCGGGTCGGATGCGACGTCCGGGCCGCACGCCCGCAGTGACTGACGACACGCGCTCCCTCCCTGGGCTCTCCCCCCGCGACAGGAAGACGACATGAGCTCACGCCGTGTGATCGGCGTGTCCGTGCTTGCCATCTGGCTGATGATGGTGGCGTGGCACGCGCGCCGGGAGTACTGGGTGCCGGAGGCGCAGCGGCTGGCGACGGGTGCGCAGATGCTGGCACCGGGGACGCACTGGTTCCTGATCAGCATGGGCGACGTGCCGATCGGGATCGCGCAGTCGCGCCTGGACACGATCCCCGGGGGCTACGTCTTCAATGACGAGATGACGATGGACGTGCCCGCGCTCGGCCAGGTGCATCGCGCGACGGCGCGCACGCAGATCGATCTCGGGCCCGCGCTGGAATTGCAGGGCTTCGACTTCTCACTCGACTCACGGATCGGCGAGTTCCGCGTGAGCGGCCGGTCCGAGGGGGACAGCGCTCTGACGGTGACCATGGATGCCGGCAGCGGTCCGCAGGAGTCGCGCATGCCGCTCGGCCAGGGACTGCTGCTCGATGCCGCGCTGTCGCTCCGCATGGCCGCGTCCGGCGCGCTGCGCGAGGGCAACGAGTTCACCGCGCGCATCTTCGATCCGTCGTCGATGTCGGAGCGCGACGTTGTGGTGAGCGTCGGGGCGCGCGAGATGATGGTCGTCACGGACAGCGCGCGGCTGGAGAACGGCCGCTGGGTCGCGAACCTGCTCGATACCGTGCCGGTCTTCCGTGTCGATCAGAAGTTCGGCGGCGTGAGCATCTCGAACTGGATCGACGAGGACGGCCAGATCGTGCGTGCGGAAAGCCCGCTGGGATTCACGATCGAGCGGATGTACTACGAGCTGGCGCGGCAGGCGTGGCAGGGCGGCGGGTCGGAATCGCTGGCGCAGGGATATGGCGCGCTGATCGAGGGCACGGCGATCTCGGCGAACGTGGACGTCACGGATATCGCGACCCGGCCGCGCCTGAGGGTGAGGCTGGGAGGTGTGGACCTGGAGGGGTTCGATCTCCAGGGCGGGCGTCAGACGCTGCTCGGCGACACGCTCGTGGTAACGCGTGAGGCGCTGGCGCAAACGTGGTTCCGCCTGCCGTATCGCGGCAGCGGCAACATGGACGAGGAGCTGGAGGCGACGCCACTGATCCAGTCGAACGACCCGCGCATCGTGGAGACCGCGCGTCGCATCGCGGACGGTGAAACGGATCCGATCGTGGTCGCGCAGCGTCTGAACGACTGGGTGTATCGTGAGCTGGACAAGGACGTGACGCTCAGCGTACCGAGCGCACTGCAGGTGCTCGATGCGCGGAGCGGGGACTGCAACGAGCACACGGTGCTGTATGTCGCGCTCGCGCGCGCACTCGGCCTGCCGACGCGCACCGCCGTGGGGCTGGTGCACATCAACGACAGCTTCTACTACCACGCCTGGCCCGAGGTGTGGCTGGGCGAGTGGGTAGCCGTGGACCCGACGCTCGGCCAGTTCCCGGCCGACGCGAGCCATCTCCGGTTCCTGGTCGGCGGGCTCGCACGTCAGGTGGAGCTGATCCGCCTGATCGGACGACTCCAGCTCGAGGTCATATGATCCGTCTCGAAGGTGTAACCAAACGGTACGGCCGGTTCACTGCCGTACAGCCGCTCGACCTGGAGGTGGGCGCGGGAGAGCTGTTCGGCTTCCTCGGGCCGAACGGTGCGGGCAAGACCACGACGATCCGCATGGTCACGGGCGTGCTGCGCCCGACGGAGGGCCGCGTGTTCATCGCGGGACACGACATGCTGAAGGACCCGGTGAGCGCCAAGCGCCACATCGGCTACATACCGGACCGGCCGTCGCTTTACGAGAAGCTCACGGGCTCGGAGTTCCTGCGGTTCGTGAGCGGTCTCTGGGGCCGGGACGGGGCTGCGGCGGAGCAGCGCGCGGGCGAGCTGCTGGAGCTGTTCGAGCTGACTGCGTGGCGCGACACGCTGGTGGAGAGCTACAGCCACGGCATGCGGCAGAAGCTGCTGATCGCCTCGGCGCTCGTGCACTCACCCGATATCATCATCGTCGATGAGCCGATGGTCGGTCTCGACCCGAAGGCGGCCCGCATGATCAAGGATCTGCTGCGCATATTCGCCGATCAGGGCGGCACCGTGTTCCTGTCGACACACACGCTCGAGGTCGCGGAGGCGCTGTGCGACCGCATTGCGATTCTGCACCAGGGCGCCATACGGGCGAGCGGCACCATGCAGGAGCTCCGCTCCGAGGCGGCCGCAGGAGCGGCAGGCCTGGAGGAGGTGTTCCTCAAGCTGACGGGCAGTGAGAACGTGAAGGAGATCGTCACGTCACTGCGCGCGACGGGGGCGGCGTGAGCGGAACGAACCCGGGAGTGGGATCGTTTTCGGGAGCGGGACCGGGCAGTGGCGCGGGGCCGCTGACCGCTGCCGGGCTGCGTCAGCCGTCGGTTCTGGATCTTCTCCGCCCCAAGTGGCGCTCGGCGCAGCGGCGGATGGCGAGCGAGAGCAGTGCGGTGCGCGTCATCGTGATGGGTTTCGTCGCGTTCATCTTCTTCTCGATCGTGTTCGCGATCATCTACCGCGTGCTCGGGCATTTCCGCGCGCAGCCGGGGATAGGCGATCTGCTGGCGGGCAAGCTGCTCGGCATGATCCTGCTCGCATTCCTGTCGATCCTGCTGCTGTCGAACATCATCACATCACTGTCATCGTTCTTCCTGGCGCGCGATCTGGAGCTGCTGTCCGCGGCGCCCGTGGACGGGCTGCGTGTCTACACCGCACGCTTCATCGAGACGCTCACGAACTCGTCGTGGATGATGCTGATCGTCCTGATGCCGATCCTGCTCGCGTTCGGCGTCGCATACGGCATCACTCTCCAGTTCGTGCTCACGACGGTCGTTGCGCTCGCCAGTTTCCTGATACTCCCCGCGGTGGCGGGCACCGCGATCACGCAGGTGCTCGTCAACGTGTTCCCGGCGCGCCGCGCACGGGACATTCTGGCGCTGATCGCACTGCTGGGCGCGGCCGCGCTCGTCATGCTGTTCCGTCTGCTGCGGCCCGAGCAGCTCGCACGACCGGAAGGCTTCCGCGACCTGGTGGACTTCATTGCGGCGCTCCAGACGCCGCAGTCCGTCTGGCTGCCGAGCGAATGGACGGCACAATCCATCCTGGCGTCGCTCGGTGCGGGCGAGAGCGTGGCCGACCCGTTCCCGCTGATGCTCCTCATCTCGACGGCCGCGGCGTTCTTCGTGATGGGCACGTGGGTGCACGGCCGGCTGTATCGCGACGGTCTGAGCCGTTCGCAGGAGGGAGCGGAGCTGCAGGACGGCGAGGGTGCGAAGCAGCGTCGCCGTCTGGAGCACATGATGAGCGCTGTACCGGTCACGGCGCGGAGCCTGGTGGCGAAGGACATACGCACGTTCTTCCGCGACACCACGCAATGGTCGCAGCTGATCCTGCTGGCCGTTCTGGTGGTGGTCTATGTCTACAACATCAAGGTGCTGCCGCTCTTCTCGGGTGAGGAGGTCGGCTTCTTCCTGATCAACGTCGTGTCGTTCCTGAACCTCGGCCTGGCGGGTTTCGTGCTCGCCGCCATCGCGGCGCGCTTTCTCTTTCCGGCGATCAGCCTGGAAGGACGCACGCTGTGGCTGCTGCGGTCATCGCCGCTCGATCTGCGATCGCTGCTGTGGAGCAAGTTCTGGGTGGGCATCACGCCGCTGCTCGTGCTGGCACTCGCGCTCACGATCGGTACCAACATCATCCTGCGCATCGACGGGTTCATGATGGTGCTGTCCGTCGTCACGATCGTGGTGATGACGTTCGCCATCGCCGCCATGGCTCTCGGCTTCGGTGCACTGTTCCCGAAGTTCGATACGGAGAACCCGGCCGAGATTCCCACCAGCTTCGGCGGGCTGCTGTTCATGATGACGGCCACGGCATATCTCGGCATCATCATCGCGCTGCAGGCGTGGCCGGTCTACTCCATCCTGCGCGCGCGACAGGAGGGCGGGGCGGCACTGCCGGAGGCGGGCATGACGCTCTGGCTGGTCATGAGCCTCGGTCTGGCGGCTGTCATCTCGGCGGTGGCGATCATCGTGCCGCTGCGCGTAGCCGCGCAACGCATCGAGGTGCTGGACCGCTGATGCGGAACGAAGTCACATGAGTGAGCAGCAGGCCGATCTCGCGCTCGCGATCGATGCAGCGCGGCGCGCCGGTGCGGTGGTCATGCGCTATTTCGGCCGCGATCTGGTGGTCGAGCACAAGACACCGGATCAGCCGCTGACGGAGGCGGACCTGGCGGCGAACGCGGTGCTTCACGAGGTGCTGATCGGAGCGCGACCGGACTACGGCTGGCTCTCCGAGGAGACGCGTGACCATCCGGACCGCCTGGCGCGGAGCCGGGTATGGATCGTGGACCCCATCGACGGTACCACCTCGTTCATCGCGGAGCTTCCGGAGTTCGCGATATCGGTCGGTCTGGTGCACGATGGCGTCCCGATCGTGGGCGTGGTGTACAATCCCGCGCGCGACGAGATGTACCACGCGGCGCGCGGTGCGGGCGCATTCATCTCGCGTGGCGGAGCGACGGCCGAGCCGGTGCATGTGAGCGGACGGCGGATCGATGACCGGGTGACCATGCTCGCGTCGCGCGGCGAGATCGCGGCGGGCGAGTTCGACCCGTTCCGCGGCGGGTGGCGGATCGAGCCGGCCGGCAGCACCGCGTACAAGCTGGCGGGCGTGGCTGCGGGCGCAGGCGAGGCGTTCGTGAGTCGCGGACCGAAGAGTGAATGGGACATCTGCGCGGGCGTGCTGCTGGTGTCGGAGGCGGGCGGCCGGGCGACCGACCTGGACGGTGCGGCGCTGCGATTCAATCGCGAGGACCCATACGTGCACGGAATCCTGGCGACGAACGGAGTGGTGCATGATGCGGTGCTGACCAGTATCGGGGAGATGCCGGCCACCGCGCGCCTGCGCGCCCGACCGGACCCGCTGCACCCCGGCCTGAACGAGGAGAGCGAAGCATGGGAATCCTGATCATAGGCGGAATGGTGGCGGCGCTCGGCGTCGGTATCTGGGTTGGCGTCGGCGCGCCCGGCCTGCCCGGCGCACGCCAGGACCGTGTCGTGCCCCCCGGTCAGGCGCGGCGGCTGAAGAAGCACCACATCGATCTGCTGAAGCCGCGCCGCTGATGCACGCGCGGATAGCGGTGACCGCTGCCGTAGCACTGAGCGTCGTCGGCATGATGCTCGTCGTGGGCGGCGTGCTGATGGCCGGACTGTTCATACCGGGCGTGGTGCTGATCGGCATCAGCCTGCTGGGCTACGCCGCTGCCGGTGTGCTGCACATGCGCGCGGGGTCGTCCGCTTGAGCGGTGCCGGCGATGGCTGGTTCCGCACCCGGGTGCCCGTGCGCTTCCGCGACCTGGATGCGATGGGCCACGCGCACCACACGCTGCCGCTGATCTATCTCGAGGAGGCGCGCGCTGCGTTCTGGCGCGAGCTGCGGGGCAGTGCCGCGGTGGAATCGATCGATTATGTGATGGCGGAGATCACCGTCCGCTTCCACGCGCGGATCCGCTATCCGTCGGACGTGACGGTGGGACTGGCCGTGCAGCGTGTCGGTGCGAAGAGCTTCACGACCGGATTCGAGGTCCGGAGCGCGGAGGGCGAGCTGCTGTCGAGCGGGAGCGCGGTACAGGTCTCCTTCGACTACGCGGCTGATCGCTCGAAGCCGATCGACGGCGATGTGCGCACCGCGCTGGAGGCGTGGCTGGCGCGATATCAGAACAGCAGTGCGATGCCGGCCGATACCGCGCCGATCATTCCGCCCAGCACGTAGCCGAGCTTCACGATCAGCTTCAGCTCGCGCTCGGTGACGCCGCGCACGAGCGCCTCCAGCTGCGACATCGGAAACTCACGGATCTTCTTTTCCACGCGGCCCGCGATGTCGATGCGCTGCGCGATCGGCGGGACCTGCTCCTGCACCCAGCGCCAGAGCGGCTCCGACAGTGCACGCTCGGCGCGCTCCGCCGCCTCCTCGCCGAGCTTGTCGGCGATGCGGCCGATCGGGCGCTCCAGGATCCAGTCCACTCCCTTCACGGCGGCATCCCGATACAGCTCGCCGGCGCGCTCGCTCTGCGCGGCAGTGACAATGGCGTCGGCCGCGCGATCCGTCGGCAGGTGCCGCAGCAGCTCGCCCCACGTGCGGCCGTGCGCGCTCTCCAGCAGGTCGCGCAGCTTCTCGACAGCGAAGCCGCGCGTCTGCGGATCGCGCGCAATGTCAACGAACCAGCGGACGACGGTCTCCTTCGCGTTCTCGACGGACTCATCGCCCGGTGCGCCGAGCACGGAGACCACGGGCCGCGCGAGGAACTCGATGATGGCGTTGTTGACGCCGCGCGCCATCGCCTCGCGCACGGATTCGTCGAGCAGCAGCTCCGAGATCTTCGCGGCGCCCTCGCGCTCGACCGCCTTGAGAACGCGGTCCACGGTCTCCGGCGTGATGAGCAGGGCGGCGACCAGCCGCTGGTGGAACTTGAGGTCCTTCATGAACCGGTCGAGCAGCTCGTGCAGCACCTGCTCGACCTTTGCGCGTGCACCGGGATCGTCCAGCATGCCGCCGAGCCGCTCGATCGCGATCGGGAGGTAGCCGGCAATGGCGCGCTCGAGCGCCGCGACGAGGCCCGCCGGCAGCAGCTGCTCGAACGTGCGGTCCGGCTTGAGCAGCCGCACTGCGCCGCGATCGACGTAATCCTGGATGGCGCCGGCGAACGTATCGCCCTCGACCGCCTCTGCGAGCCAGCGCTCCGCGGCGCCCGCGAGTGCGATCTGCCGCTCCTCCGTGAGCAGCTCGCCGACAGGGCGTTCCCGGAGCTCCTGCCGGAGCAGCTCGATCCACCGTTCGACCGCGATACGGAACGCATCGCTGGCGAGATACGCGTCCAGACGCGCGAGCACCGTGTCGGCGCCGTTCAGCATGAGTGCGCGCAGCTCGCCCACGGCCTGCGGTGGGAGCAGCGTGGAGATGGCGCCGCGGCGCTCATCGAATATGGATGCGATGAACGCCGCGAGGCGCTCGTCGAACGCGGTGCGGAACGACGGCTCGGTGAGCGTGCGCGCGAGATCGTCGGGCGTCAGCAGCTTCGTGCCGACCGTGCGACCCATCGCGACCGCGAGGCGATCGTTGTTCTTCGGGATGGCGCCCTGCAGCAGGCGGATGCGGCGGCCGAACAGGCGCGGCGGCTCGTATGGATGGAACAGCATCCACACCGCGATCGCGTTCGTGCTGCCGCCCGCGAGTGCGCCGAACGCAATCGTCAACAGTGTCCTCAGGACTTCATCGTTCACAGCGATACCTGACGATTCACGCCGTATCCCGGTTTCGTGTCTGCTGCAGCGTGAGCGCTCCGGCACGCGCCGAGCGGGCGCCAATGCGGCTCGCGATTACGTCGATCCTGCACGGCCGAGCTGGCGCCGCTGAGCCATTCGGTTGCGTCCATCCGCCCGCATATCTAAGTTCGGCGTCCGGCTCCAGGCGACGACTGCTGAACCGGTGCGCGCTGCGCACCCCCCAAGCGCAGGAGGTCCGCAGTGCAGCTCTACACCAAAATCCTGATCGGTCTCGTAGCCGGTGTCGCGGTCGGTGCGATCGCGAACTGGGCCGGGATCACGTGGTTGCAGGATCTGCTCCAGATGATCGAGCCGATCGGCACCGTGTTCATCCGGCTGATCATGATGATCGTCATCCCGCTCGTCGTCGCAAGCCTGATCCTGGGCACGGCGTCGCTCGGCGACATCAGGAAGCTCGGCCGGCTCGGCGGCAAGACCGTCCTGATCTACCTGTTCACGACGGCCGTTGCCGTCACGATCGGGCTGCTGCTCTCGAACGTGGTCCGGCCGGGCTCACGCATCGATCCGACGACGCGCGACACGATCGCCGCCACCATGGCCGATGACGCCGCCAGCCGCATGACGCTCGCCGCGGAGAAGCCCAGCGTCGGCGAGACCCTCATCAACATGATCCCGACCAACCCGTTCCAGTCGGCTGCGAACGGCGACCTGCTCCCGCTCATCATCTTCAGCATCATCTTCGGCGCCGCGGTCAGCCTGATCGCGAAGGACCGCCGTGACACGGTGCTGTCTTTCTTCAACGGCGTCAATGACGCCGTCATGGTGATGATCGACTGGATCATGAAGCTGGCGCCCTACGCGGTCTTCGCGCTGGTCGGCTCCGTGGTCTCCTCGTTCGGCATCGACCTGCTGCGCTCACTGCTGATATATGCGCTCGTGGTCGCCGGCGGCCTCCTGCTGCACGTGCTCATCACGTACATGGGCCTGGTCAGGTTCGTGGTGGGCATGAACCCGCTCGACTTCATGCGCCGCATCGGCGAGGTGCCGCTGGTCGCGTTCTCGACGTCCAGCTCCAGCGCGACACTCCCCGTGACCATGGAGGTCGCACAGGAGAAGCTGGGCGTGTCACGCGAGACGTCCAGCTTCGTGCTGCCGCTCGGCGCCACGATCAACATGGATGGCACCGCGCTCTATCAGGCCGTCGCAGTCATGTTCATCGCCCAGATCTACGGCGTACCCATGGGCGTGGGGGAGCAGCTCACGATCGTGCTCACCGCCACACTCGCCAGCATCGGCGCCGCCGGCGTGCCGAGTGCCGGCATCATCACCCTGATCCTGGTGCTGCAGTCCGTCGGCCTGGGCGCGCACGTGCAGACCGGCATTGCCCTGATCCTCGGCATCGACCGCATCCTCGACATGCTGCGCACCGCGGTCAATGTCACGGGCGACCTGACCGTGGCCTCGGTCGTGGCAAAGAGCGAGGGGGAGGTTCTGGAGCCGCATCCGGTGGATCACCCTATTGCGATTGGAGCACGCTGAGAACGGATTTTTTTCACCACGGAGCACACACACGGAGAACGGATTTGACCGGCGTTTGGGCCGTGAAGGAGCGGAAAGAGTGCCGCGCATTCGGAGGGGGCGGCAGCCTGACTCGCCGGGGTGTGGCACCGTTCGCGGTAGAGCCGTGATTCGATCTGTTGTCAACAACGAACAGTAGCGTTGCTGCGCGCCGAAGGTCGATTTGCGCGGGAATCTGAACGAAGAAAGCGGGACCGCATGACATCCCTGGCATGCGGTCCCGCTGTCATTCGTCTCCGTGTGCTCCGTGTGCTCTGTGGTGAAAAAAGAGGCTGGCCGGGCCGGAATGCCGGCGGCTAATCCTCCTTCTGCCGCGCCGCCCGCGCCCCCCGTGACCGGCTCGTCCTCCCGGCACCCCCGCCCGACGCGGCCTTGCCGTTGAACAGTGCGAGCTGGATCACCTCGTCCATCCGCTCCACGAAGTGGAACACGATGTTCTCACGCACATCCGCGGGGACGTCGCGCAGGTCGCGCTCGTTGCCGCGCGGCAGGATGACGTCGCGGATCCCGGCGCGGTGGGCGGCCAGAACCTTCTCCTTCACACCGCCGATCTCCAGCACCTTCCCGCGCAGTGTGACCTCGCCCGTCATGGCGATGTCGTGGCGGACGGGGCGGTTCGAGAGTGTCGATGCGATCGCGAGTGTCACGGCAATGCCGGCGGACGGGCCGTCCTTCGGGATGGCGCCGACGGGGAAATGGACGTGGATGTCGCTCTCGCGGAAGTCCTCTTCGGTGATACGGAGCTCCTCGCCGCGGCTGCGCACGTACGAGTACGCGGCGTTCACCGACTCGCGCATCACCTCGCCGAGCATGCCGGTGATGATGAGGCGGCCGGAGCCCGGCATGCGGAGCGCCTCGATGAACATCAGCTCGCCGCCCGCAGCGGTCCACGCCAGGCCGGTGACGACACCGACCTCGGGCGAGCTCTCCGCGGGCGTCGGCGTATAGCGCGGCAGTCCGAGGATCTCCTCGATGCGTTCCGGGTCGATGATCCAGCGCGATTCATCACCGGACGTTCGGGCGCGGGCGCGGGTGCGCAGGAGCGTCTCGAGTGAGCGACGCAGCATGGCGACGCCGGCATCGCGGGCATAGCCGTAGGCGAGGAAGGAGAGACCCTCGTCGTTGAACTCGATCTCGTCGCCGAGACCGTGCTCGGAGATGAGCTTCGGCAGGAGCTTCTGCCGCGCGATCTCCATCTTCTCCTCCGGCGTGTATCCGGCGATGCGGATCTCGACCATCATCTCGCGGAGATCGCGCGGCACGCGATAGAAGTCCTGCGCGACGGCGATGAACAGCACATCGGAGAGATCGACGGGCAGATCGATATAGCGATCGACGAAGCCCACGCGGTTCTCCCAGTCGAGTACTTCCTCCATCGCCTCGATCGGGTCGCCCTCGACCTTGCCGAGCCCGATCTCATCCATCTCCTGGAGCACGATCAGCGGGTCGCGATGGCCGACGTCGCGCAACGCTCCAACGATCTTGCCCGGCTGTGCGCCTGCGCGCGTGCGCCGCGTACCGATCAGCTGCGCCTCGCCGCGGCCGCCGAGCTCGATGCGGGCGAGCGGGCGGCCGAGTCCGCGCGCGAGTGCGGCCACGAGCGAAGCCTTGCCGACATCGGGCGGACCGACGATGCAGGGGATCGGACCGCGGAAATCGCCGCGCAGCTTCGCGACCGCAAGATGGTCGAGCAGCCGCTCCTTCTGTTCGTCCAGGCCGAGCAGCGCGTCGTTCATTGCGGTCTCGACGGCGGCGAGGTCGATCTCCGCGGGGCCGGCGGTTGCCGTGTCGCGCCAGGGCAGGTGGATGAGCCAGTCCACATAGCTGCGTATCTCACTGGCCTCCGGCCCGACGCCGCCGACACTGCGCAGGCGTTCGACTTCGGTGCGTGCGGCTGCGGCGACGCGCGCCGGCATGTCAGTGACCTCGATGCGTCGCATCGAATCGATGACTTCGCGTTCGAGCGGATCGACATCGCCGAGCTGCGACTGCATCATCTTGATGCGCTGGCGGAGCTCCGCCGCGCGCTCCATGGCCGTCTGCGGCATCACGTCTGCATCCGGCTCCGCCGCCTGACTCTGCTCCTCGTCCGACGCGATCTGGCGCACGCGACTGAGCTGACTCTCGAGCTGGCAGAGCGCGTACGACAGCCGCTCGTGAACGTCCACGCGCTGGACGATCGCGTCCTTGTCCTGCACGCTGAAGTTCGACAGCGTCGCGACCAGGTCGGTGAAGCGGCCGGGATCGGCAAGGTTCATTCGCAGGATGCGCGGCACTTCGCGCGGGACACGCTCCACCTCCGATGACATGATCTCGAGCGCGTTCAGAATGCGCGCGATCAGCTCCTGCCCAGCGGCCTCATCGACGGGCTTCTGCTCGACGGGTGACACCGTACCGATGTAGTAGCCGTCGTGCTCACGGACGTCGGAGACATGGACGCGCTCGACACCCTGCAGCGTCAGCTGAACCGTGCCGCCCGGCATGTTGAGCCGGTCGGAGACGCGCGCGCGGACGGCGACCTTTTCGAGCTTTTTCGGATCGACCGGCTCATCGGGTCCGCCCTCCGCGACGGTCACCGCCACGATCAGTCCGGCTTCGGGATGCTGCGCGAGCAGCTCGAGGGTGGTGGGGATGCCGATCTGAACGCCGATGACGCCGAGTGGATAGACTGTGGTGCTGCGCAGCGGTACGATCGGCAGCGTTTCGGCTCGGGTACTCTGTCGACTAGGGCTCATGACTCCGGATTCAGCAGGTCCGCCGCGCCGAATTCACGTGCGGCGGCCGCGTTCGTGGCAACATCCGCTCCGCTGCCCCGCTTCTGCGCGGGGGCACGGAGCACGGGGCGCGCGAGGATGTCCGCGCGGCATCGCGGCCGGCGCTAGGCGCGCGATTTCTCCGGCGCGGACCGCGCGGCGTCGCGACGGGCGCGGGCGAGGCTGCGGTCGAGTCTGCGGAAGAAGCGCCGCAGGCGCCGCTTCGAGCCGCCCAGGTCGCGCAGCGGCTTGCGTGCCTGGGCGGAGGCGTCGACGCGGGTTTGCGCATTCTCGTCGAGTGTGATGCGGATCATGATGTCATGGATCGCGCCGGTCAGGGACTTCGACGAGGCGAGGATGACACCCTCGGTGTCGTCCGCATCATGACGCGTCCAGCGGAACAGGTCGCCGCCGGTCAGCTTCATGGCGGCCTGCCACACCTCCTCGAACGGGACCGCGTATGTGCGGCCCCGCAGACGTCGATCCGACGCGCCGGGCGTCGTCTCGAAATAGCCGCGTCGGCGCTCCGGCTTCACCGCGCTCCGGCGAGCTCGTAGACGACGTTCACGGTCGCCACGACGGTGAGTGTGCCGGTCTCGACGGGCGTGCTCGGCGCCATGGCCATGTCCATCTCGGCGCGGCCGGCGTACATGGGCACCGGCGGCATCGGCGGCTGGTACCCACTGGTATTGATATTCAGTGCCGGTCCGAGCCGCTCACCGGCGGCTTCCGCGACGGCCTCGGCCTCACGCCGCGCGTTGCGCATCGCAATGGCCAGCGCCTCCAGGTGTGCGGCGTGCGGGTCGCGCAGCCTGAAGCTGATATTCGCCACGCGGTTTGCGCCGCTCGCGATGGCGGCGTCAATGATGCGACCCATCGCGGACACGGTGTCGACCGTTACCTGCACCATGTTGACGGCGCGGTAACCCGCGATCCGCGGCGGCTCGTCCCGCGGCTCGATCTGACGACCGTACTCGGGACGCAGCTCGTAGGAGATCGTGCGGATGTTGCGATCCGCCACACCCGCGCGCCGCAGCGCCGCCACGAGCTGTGTCATCCGCTCCGCATTGGCGTCCGCGGCCGCGCGCGCATCCTGCGCCTCGCTCTCCACAGCCAGCAGGACCACGCCCTCCTCCGGCTCGCGCTCGATCATCCCCTGCGCGCTCACCGAGATCGTGCGCGGCTGATCGGGCCGCTCCTGCGCGGCCGCCGCGCCCGGAAACAGGAGCACCATCGCGCCCAGCACAATACGCTTCATCATGGATCTACCTCTCGTCACTTTGCATGGTCAGCCAACCTACGCAACGCACCCGCGCGCCGCGAGATCCCCGCCCGGCCATACGTCAGGATCCAGCCGGAAAGCCGCCGGCTGCGTTGACCCGGGCTCGGGAATTGCTATCTTCGCCGCGCCCCTGCCGGAGTGCGTACGCTCTCCTATACCGAGGCCGGGCGCCGCGTTCCCGTGTTCCATGGGGCCGCCGCGCTGGTGGACGGGCAGGGTTGATCCATCGTCACCGCGGCCCCCGATCCGCTGCACAGAACCAGGACAGGAACGTGAAAGTCATCATACCGCTGGCAGGCAAAGGGACCCGGCTCAGGCCCCACACCTACACTACGCCGAAGCCGCTGCTGCACGTGGGCGGCCGCCCCGTCATGAGTTACATCCTCGACGACCTCCGCGAGCTGGGCGTGGATGAGGCCGTGTTCATCACCGGCTACCTCAAGGAAAAGATCGAGGAATACATCGGCAGCGAGTACAGTGACTTCACTGCACACTTCGTCGAGCAGCCCGTCCAGAACGGGACTGCCGGAGCGGTCCAGCTGGCGGAGGAGTTCGTCGATTCCGATGTGCTCATCATCTTCGTGGACACGCTGTTCGACGCAGACCTCGCGCTCGTGAAGAGCCTGCCGGAGGAGTACGCGGGCGTGATCTGGGCCAAGGAGGTGGAGGACTATCAGCGGTTCGGTGTCATCGTGAAGGATGCGGATGGCAACATGAAGCGCATCGTCGAGAAGCCGACGGACCCCATCTCGAAGCTCGCGAACATCGGTCTCTATTACATCCGTGACTGGAAGCTGCTGTTCAAGGGCATCCACGCGACGATGGAAGGACCGAAGGGCAAGTCGGGCGAGTACTACCTGACGGACGCGTTCCAGTACATGGTGGACCACGGCGCCAAGATTCGCGTCGAGGAGGTGACCGGCTGGTACGACTGCGGCCAGCTGGAGACGCTGATCGACACGAACCGCTACCTGCTCGAGAACGGCCGGGCCCGCATGCCGGACGGTGACCGCGACACGCGCATCACGCAGCCGGTCCGCATCGAGGAAGGCGTCACGGTGGACAACTGCGAGATCGGGCCGAACGTGACGGTCGAGACCGGGAGTGTGCTGCGCAACGCGAAGCTGCGCGACACGGTCGTCGGGAAGTCCGTCACGATCGAGAACGCCGATCTGCACGACTCCATGATCGGGGACAATGCACTGGTGCGCGGGGTCAACGGGGCGGTTTCGGTGGGCAGCGAGTCCCAGGTGGACGGCGCCTGACATCCGGACCCGGCTTCACTTTGCGGTTACGGCCGATCCAGGCATGGGATGTCCACAGCCGATGCCCGCCTTTGCGCCGTTCGGTGCGCGATGCAGTGGGGGATAGCGCATGGCTGGACCGGCCGTAACCGCAAAGTGAAGCCGGGTCCGGGAAGGTCAGGCCAGGCCGGCGCCGTCCAGCACGATCCTGAGCGCTCGCTCCAGTCCGGCCGGCCCGCCGCGGTTGTCATACCATTCCCGCAGCGTATGCGTCCCGCCCGCCTCGCCGCCCGCGCCGATCGCGATGGCCGGTACACCCGCGGCCATGGGCACGTTCGCGTCCGTGCTCGAGCTGGCGACCTGCGGCGTCAGGCCGATGTGCCGGGTGGCCGCCATGGCTGACTGAACCAGCGGGTCGGATTCCGGCGTACGGCCGGCCGGACGATCTCCCACCACCACCACTTCCATCTCCATCTCGCGCGTCCGTGCCTCGGCGCGACGCGCACGCTCGATCTGATCGTGAACCGCCATCTCCAGCTCCTGGAGCGGCAGGACGGCCTCGCTACGCAGGTCCACCTCGAACCAGGCCTCGCCCGGAATCGCGTTGATGCTCGTGCCGCCACCAATGCGGCCGACGCTCAGGGTGGTGCGCGGCGCGGCGGGCAGCCGGATCGATGTCAGCCCGGCGATCGCACGGCCGGCTGCATGGATCGCATTGGGCACGCCCCAGTCGGACCAGGAGTGGCCGCCGGGTCCGCGGAACGTGACGCGCAACCGCCGCGAGCCGACGCCCGCGGTGATCACACGCGCCGCACCCGCACCGTCGAGAGCAATGAATGCAGCCGTTCGTTCGGTATGGTGCGCGAAGTAGTGCTTCACGCCGCGCAGGTCACCGGCGCCCTCTTCGCCGACCGTCGCCACGATCGCGACCGGTCGGTGCGTGGGCCAGCCGGCGGCGTGCAGTCCGCGCGCCAGCGCCAGCAGGCCGGCCAGGCCCCGGGCGTTGTCGGAGATACCCGGCCCCGTGAGCCGGTCACCGTCACGGCGCACATCGAGCGGGGTATCCGCGCTGAACACGGTATCGAGATGGGCGGCGACCACGAGTCGTTTCGCGTGTACATCCGCAGCCGGTGTCGTCGCGTGGACGTTGCCTGCCGCATCCGTCATCGGCGCGAGCCCCAGCTCGTGCAGCCGGTCGGCGAACCAGCGGCCGCGCGCACCCTCGCTGCCGCTCGGCGCGGCGATCCGCGTCGCATCGCACATGTGCCGGAGTGTCAGCTGGTCAGTCTCGAGAATGCGCGCGCGCGCCGTCTCGAATGCGCGGGAAGCTGACACGACCGTGGATTCCACCATGCTGCTCCGGATCGGGTACCGTGGTGTTTGACAACGTCGCGGAACGGGGACCATTTTGCGACATCACGTCCATTCAGGCGAGGCCCCATGCAGCAGCAGGACCTGATCCACGACTGGAATACGGCCGGCGACGCCGTGGACTACACGCGTCTCGAACCGGTCGAGCTGGACGACGAGACGCTGCGCGACGGCCTGCAGTGTCCCTCCGTGACCGATCCGCCGATCGCTGCGAAGATCGAGATCCTGCACCTGATGTGCGAGCTCGGCATCCATACGGCCGACATCGGCCTGCCGGGCGCCGGCCCGCGCGCCGAAGGCGACGTTCGGGCACTCGCGCGCGAGATCGCGGACGCGCGGCTGCCGATCGCGGCCAACTGCGCCGCACGTACCGTGCGCGCCGACATCGAGCCGATTGCGCGCGTGGTGCAGGACACGGGCGTGCCCATCGAGGCGTGCACGTTCATCGGCTCCTCGCCCATCCGCCAGTATGCCGAGGACTGGACGCTCGACCGCATGCTGAAGGCGACGGAAGACGCTGTTCGATTCGCTGTGGGCGAGGGGCTGTCCGTGATGTTCGTGACGGAGGACACGACGCGCGCGCGGCCGGAAACGCTGAAGGCCCTGTACACGCTCGCGATCGAGTGCGGCGCGCGCCGCATCTGCCTCGCCGACACCGTCGGTCACGCGACGCCGCACGGCGTGCAACAGCTCGTCCGCTTCATCCGCAACGAGATCATCGAGCCGAGCGGCGAGCCGGTAAAGCTCGACTGGCACGGCCACCGTGACCGCGGACTGGGACTCGCAAACACGCTCGCGGCCATTGAAGCGGGCGTGAATCGCGTGCATGGAACAGCCCTCGGCATCGGTGAGCGGGTCGGCAACACGGAGATGGATCTGCTGCTCGTCAATCTGCACCTGCTCGGCATGCATCGCAGCGATCTGTCGAAGCTGCCGGAGTACGTGCACGCCGTCTCGCGCGCGACGGGCGTCCCCATTCCACCCAGCTATCCTGTGTTCGGCGAGGACGCGTTCCGCACCGGCACCGGCGTGCACGCGGCCGCGATCATCAAGGCGCAGCAGAAGGGGGATGACTGGCTGGTCGATCGCGTGTACTCCGGTGTTCCGGCAGCCACGTTCGGACTCGCGCAGCGCATCGAGATCAGCCATGTGAGCGGGATGTCCAACGTCAAGCACTGGCTCGCCGCGCATGGTTACGACGCCGCCGACGAGGGGCTGTCCCAGCATGTGTTCGGGCTCGCCAAACGCACGAGCCGCGTCCTCACCGAGGCTGAGATCCGCGCCTGCTGCGCGGAGTACGCCGCCACTCACAGCAAAGCGAGCGCATGATGGCCAACGCCTGGGTGTTCCTCGCCGATCCCGAAGACTACGGCTGGAACGACATGGAAGAAGCCGGCAGCGCCGTATGGGACGGCGTGAAAAACGCCCAGGCGCAGCGGCACATGCGCACATGCGAGGACGGCGACATCGCGCTCATCTACCATACGTCGCCCGACAAGGCCCTGGTCGGGATCGCCCGCGTGAGCGGCGAGTTCAGGGCCGATCCGAAGGCGGAGGATCGCGTCGTCGTGGACCTCGTGCCCGTCAAGCCGCTCGCGCGCGCACTGCCTCTCGCGGAGCTCAAGGGCGATGACGTGCTCAGCGGAATGAGCTTCGTGCGGATGCCGCGCGTCGCCGTGCAGCGTGTCACGGACGAACAGCTCCAGCGGGTGCTCGAGCTGAGCGGAACGAAGCTGTAACAGGCGGTCCGGCGGCCAGCCACGCCGGCCGCTCGCCGCCCGCGGCACTGATCGCCGGCGGCCAGTCCCGCCGGCCCGCTCCGCGCCACGGCACTGCCTGTCAGGCAGCCAGCTCGCGCCGGTCCTCCCCGGGCGGCGGTTCCTCGGGCGGCGGCAGCAGCCGCTCCACCACATCCGGCAGCGCCACAATGTCGATCGGCTTCTGCAGGAACAGGTTCGCCCCTGCATCCCGCCACTCGACCTCTCCCTCGTCACAGGAGCTGATCAGGATCACGGGCCGCTCCCGCAGCTCGGCATCCGAGCGCAGCTCACGCGTGACATCCACGCCCTCCAGCTCCGGCATCAGCACGTCCAGGAGAATGATGTCCGGCTTGAACTCCCGCGCCCGTTGCAGCGCCTCGGCGCCGTCATGGGCGCAGATCACCTCGAACCCGCGGAACGCCAGCATCAGCGCGAGCATCTCCGCGGTGAGCGGTTCGTCATCCGCGACGAGCACTCTCCTGACCATAAGGTCCCGTGCTCCTTTCCCGGCCGTCGCGCAGGCGAGGCCGCAAAGTGTTTGCTGACAACGACTTAGTGCAGGGAGTGTGCCGGCAGGGGCCGGTTCCGGCGCAGGGCGCGGAGATGCGCGGATAATGGCGGGGATCTACGCGATGTACACGTACCTGACGTCAAGAATCGTGCTTGCCGGTGGATGGCCCAAGCCGGCCCGTGTGTACACCACAATCGGGCATTAGCGGGCTCGGCGTCCGGGTCACCGGCCGAAAAACTCGCGCAGCAGATACGAAGCGGCCGCGAAGTAGATGAGCAGGCCGGTGACATCGACGAGTGTCGCGACGAGGGGAGCGGACGCGGAGGCGGGGTCGAGGCCGGCGCGGCGGAGCAGGAATGGGAGCATGGATCCGACGAGGGTGCCGAAGAGCACGACGCCGAGGAGGCTGAGGGTCATGGTGAGAGCCATGAGCATGACGGCGTTCCCGCCGAGGTCCGCGACATTGCCCGGAAACAGGACGACGCGGAGGAATCCGATGGCGCCGAGGACGGCGCCGAGCAGGAGTCCGGTGGCGATCTCGCGGCGGGCGACGCGCCACCAGTCACGCAGGCGGACCTCGTCCATGGCCATGGCGCGGATGACGAGGGTCGAAGCCTGCGAACCGGAGTTGCCGCCGCTCGCGATGATCAGCGGGATGAAGAACGTGAGGAAGGGAAGCGCCTGCATGCTGCCCTCGAACTGGCCGAGCGTAGTGGCGGTGAGCAGGCCGCCGAGGAAGAGAAAGACGAGCCAGACCGCGCGCTTTCTGACGAGAGAGAAGAGCCCGGTGCGGAGGTAGGGCAGCTCGAGCGCCTCGAGTCCGCCGAACTTGTGCGCGTCCTCGGTGGCCTCCTCCTCGACGACGTCGACGATGTCGTCGACGGTGACGATGCCCTTCATGCGGCCGTGCTGGTCCACGACGGGGAGTGCGATGACGTCGTACTCGGCGAAAAGGCGTGCGACGGCCTCCTGGTCCATCTCCTCGTGCACTGAGATGAAGTCCGTGAGCATGATGTCGCGGACGCGGTGTGAGCCGGGCAGCGCGAAGAGGGAGCGGAAGGAGACGATGCCGAGCAGTCGCTGATCGGCCTCGAGGACGTAGGTATAGTAGATCGTCTCCAGCTCGACGCCGGCGACCGCCTGTTTGCGCAGGTAGCTGACGGCCTCATCGACGGTCATGTCGGGTCGCACGCGCGCGAAGCGCGAGGACATGAGTCCGCCGGCCTCGTCCTCCTCGTAGGCGAGCAGGACGGTGACTTCGCGGCGGGTCGCATCGTCGAGCAGTGCCATGAGCCCCGCCCGCTCCTCGTCGTCCACCTCCTGGAGCAGGTCAACGGCGTCGTCGGGCGCGAGGTGGCGGAGCCAGGTACGACGCTCGTGGGTGCGGAGCGCGAGCAGGAGCTCGGCCTGGTCGTGCGGGTCCAGGTCGGAGAAGAACTCGCCGGCGGCGCCTGCGTCGAGCAGCCGGAACCCTTCCAGCCGGTCGTCTGCGGACAGCATCCACCACACTTCGCGCAGCTCGTCGATGTCGATGTCGGTGCGCTCGGGCATGGCGATCGGCGATTCGGAGAACGCGCGCAGCGCGGGAGTCGCGCGTGTGACGCGTGGCGAGTCTACGCGCGCGTGCGGGCCGGGGCAAGCCGTGCGGTGTGACGGGTTCGTTACGGTCCCGTGGGGAGTCGGAGATCAGCGCCGCCTATTGTCACAGTATGCGGGACGCACCGCCGCACGGCGGTCCGGATCTTCAACCCTGGTGGACGGATGACAAGGCAACGGTTGGTACGATCGGTCGAGGGACTTCTGGCGGGGATGGCGTTTCTGGTACTGGCGAGCCCGCTCGCGGGGCAGGGCAGTGGCCGCATCGTCGGCCGGGTCGTGGACGCGCAGAGCGGTGCCGGCATCGCGAACGTGACGGTTGAAGTACTCGACGCGGGCGTCGGCGCGCTGAGCGGCGTGGACGGCCGTTACGCGATCGCCGGCGCACCGGCCGGTGTCGTTGCGCTCCGCGCGCAGAGTATCGGCTACGGGACGAAGACGATCACGAACGTGACTGTGCCGGAAGGCAGCACGACCGAGCAGAACGTCGCGCTCGAGCAGGCGGCGGTCGAGCTGATGGCGATCGAGGTTGCGGCTGCGGCGGAGCGCGGCACTGTGGCGCGCGCGCTGGACGAGCAGCGCAACGCGACATCGATCGTGAGCGCGATCACGGCCGAGCAGATGTCACGCAGTGCGGATGGCGATGCGGCGTCGGCGATGCAGCGCGTGAGCGGCGTAACGGTTCAGGACGGGAAGTACATCTTCGTGCGCGGTCTTGGCGAGCGTTACACGACGACGTCGCTGAACGGCGCGCGTATCCCGAGCCCGGAGCCGGAGCGCAAGACGGTGCCGCTCGACCTGTTCCCCAGCGGCCTGCTCCAGACGATCACGACCGCGAAGACGTTCACGCCCGACCAGGCGGGCGACTTCAGTGGCGGGCGCGTGGACATTCGCACGCGCGAGTTCCCGAGCGAGCGGCAGTTCACGCTGTCGGCCGGTGCGGGATTCAATGACCGCGTGACGGGCGCGGTGATCCTCGCGGCGCCGACGGAGGGTTCCGAGTGGCTCGGTACGGCCGGCGCGGAGCGCGGGCTGCCGAACAGTGTCGCGGCGGCAGGCGACTTCACGAGCGGCGTCTCGCAGGGCCAGTTCAACGGCATGGTGAACGACTTCCGCAACGCGTGGTCGTCGGATCGTCGCACGGGCCGCGGCAGCTCGTCGTTCGGTGCGTCGCTCGGCGGTACGGACGCCATCCTCGGCCAGGACATCTCCTACCTGCTGAGCGGCACGTACTCGTACGGCGAGGAAGTGCGCGCGGACGAGGTGCGTGCGCGCGCACTCGCGGGAGGCGCGGGCGCGACGCTCGAGGTCGATCGCTTCAACGGCTCGACCGGTCGCAGCTCAGTGCTGCTCGGCGGACTCGCCAGCATGAGCACTCTCGTCGGCCAGCACACCCGTGCGTTCTTCAATGGCACATACAACAGGACTGCTGACAACGAGGCACGCTTCGAGATCGGCTCGAGCGAGAACCACGGCGGCACGCCGATGCAGATCCAGCGGCTGCGCTTCGTCGAGCGCAGCGTGTTCTCCGCGCAGGCCGGCGCAGAGCACCACTTCGGCCGGCACGTCCTCGACTGGAGCACCACCGCGTCCGGCGTCCGCCGTTACGAGCCGGATCGCTCCGAGCTGGTTTACGCGCAGACCGAGCCGGGCCAGCCGTTCCGCTGGTTCGCTGCATCGAGCGAGGGTGCCGTGCGCACGTTTGGTGACCTGGAGGAGTCGGCCGCGGAAGCGGGTCTCAACTACCGCGTCCACCTCGGCGGTGTCGGTGAAGGAACGTTCGCGAAAATCGGTGCGCTGTACCGTCGCACGGATCGTGACGCCATCAATCGCGCGTACAGCATCTCCGCGAGCCAGCTGCCCGTCACGGCACTGGAGATGTCACCGGAGCAGATCTTCGATGGGCGCTTCACGGCCGACGGTCACGGCTACATGCGCGTGAGCCCGTTGACGCAGGGCGGCTCGTACTCGGCGACGGACCGACTGCTGGCGGGATACGCGATGCTGGACGTCGGCATCGGGGAGCGCATGCGGCTGATCGGCGGTGCGCGCGTCGAGCGCTCCGAGCTGGACCTCCAGGCACAGTCCACGCTCGGTACCGAGGTGAGCGATGTGCAGCCCGCCTACACCGATGTGCTGCCATCACTCGCACTCAACGTGAAGCTGACGGACGCGCAGAACCTGCGACTCTCCGTTTCGCAGACGCTCGCACGGCCGGAGTACCGCGAGCTGGCCGACGTCCAGTATCGGGAAGTGCTGGGCGGCGAGAACGTACGCGGCAATTCCAACCTTCAGCGGACGCTGATCCGCAACGCCGACGTCCGGTGGGAATGGTATCCGGAGGCCGGTGGCGTGCTGTCGCTCGGTGCATTCGCGAAACAGTTCGACGCACCGATCGAACGCGTCTACCGCTCGACGTCCGGCACCAGTGTGGTGACGTTCGTGAATGCGGATGCGGCCGACAACCTCGGCGTCGAGGTCGAGGCCCGGAAGCGGCTGGGGTTCATCGCCGATCCGCTCGAGTCCCTGACCATGTTCACCAACCTCACACTCATGCGCAGCCGCATCGACATCGCCAGCTCCGCGTCCAGCCAGACGAACACGGAGCGACGCATGGTCGGCCAGGCGCCATACGTCGCCAACATGGGGGTCACGTGGGAACCGGAATGGCGCGGCACGAGTGCGACGATGCTCTACAACGTCGTGGGCGAGCGCATTGTCAGCGCTGGCGAGGTGCCGCTGCCGGATGTGGTGGAGCAGCCGCGTCACGTGCTCGACCTCTCGCTGCGCACCACGGTCCTCGGATCGGTCTCGCTGAAGCTGGACGCGAAGAACCTGCTCGACGCGCCCTACCAGCTGGTCCAGGGCGATGTCACGCGCGAGTCGTACCGCAGCGGTCGCTCGTACAGCGTCGGCCTGTCGTGGAAGCAGTAGGGGCGTGCGCGCGCAGCGACCGGAAACAACGTCGCGCAGCCGGCGGCAGGCCGTGACGCGATCGAGACAGAGCGGAGACGATGCGGCTGCACACGGATGCTCTATTGAGTTCGACAGGCAGCCGTACCGCGGATCACTGAACGTGACCGTGCTCAACAGCAACGCAGAAAAGGTGAAGCGATGATGGCCCGACTGAAGTTCGTACCGATCCTGCTTGCAGCGCTCGTCGCGGCAGGCTGTGAGGATGATCCCACCGAACCGGCGGCACTGAACGCCCCCGCCAACGTCCAGGCGACGGCCGCCTCGCCGACGTCGGTGACCGTGAATTTCGGCGTGGTCGCGGGCGCGTCGAGCTATGTGATCGAGCGCGCGGCCGGGTCGGCGACATACACGCAGATCGGCACGACGACCTCGTCCCCGTACACGGATGCTACGGTTCAGCCGGAGATCACGTACCAGTACCGTGTGGCGGCGGTCAGCGGATCGCGCCAGAGCTCGTTCAGTGCGGCCGCGTCGGTGACCACGCCTGCGGACGGCCCGGCCGTCGCGACGATCAGCGGTGACTTCACCGCGAACCGCACGCTGTACGCGGATACGACCTACACGCTGAGCGGGTTCGTCCACGTGCCGGCGGGTGTCACGCTCACGATCGAGCCCGGCACCACGATCCACGGCGACTACAACACGCTCGGCTCGGCGCTCTTCGTTCTGCGCGGCGGCCGCATCATGGCGTGTGGCACGGCGGCGGCGCCGATCGTGTTCACGTCGTCGCGGCCGGCGGGCCAGCGGCAGCCCGGTGACTGGGGCGGCCTGGTGATCGTCGGCAACGCGACGATCAACCGCGGCGCTGACACGGAGCTGGAGGGGCGTGCCGGTGAGATCACGTACGGCGGCGGGACGAACGACGCCGACGACAGCGGCGAGCTCTGTTACGTGCGCGTCGAGTTCGCGGGGTATGCGATCTCGCCGGACAACGAGCTGAACGCGTTCACGTTCGCGGCGGTCGGCAGCGGCACGAAGCTCGAGTACCTCCAGGCGATGTCGGGGCTGGATGACCACTTCGAGTGGTTCGGCGGCACGGTGGACTCGAAGTACCTCGTGTCCTACGAATCCGGCGATGATCACTTCGACGCGTCGGAAGGCTATCGCGGCCGGTCCCAGTTCATGATCGCCTATCAGTCGAAGGTGCTCACGCCGCGGCCCGGCGCAGGCACCGTGTCGGGCGACCCGCAGGGCATCGAGAACGACGGCTGCGCGGGCTCCAACTGCGCGAATGGCCAGGACTCGCAGCCTTTCACTGCGCCGTTGTGGGCGAACTTCACTCTGATCGGCACCGGCCCCGGCTTCGTGGATGCCACGTCCGGCGGGCACGGCATGGTGATCCGGCGCGGCACGGCCGGCTATTACGTGAACGGCGTCGTCGCCCGCTGGCCGAAGTCGGCGCTCTCCGTCCGCGATGCCACCACGACCGCGCGTGTAACGGCGGGCGAGATGCTCGTGGCGAACGTGCTCGGCGTCGAGAACGGGTCGCTGCTCCACGCAGGGCAGCAGCCGTACGATACGACGGCCAACGCAGTGGCCTCGGCAACCGGATCCGCCGCGAGCCTGTTCAACCTGCTGCCGTCGGATCCCGCGAGCGCCGCACAGTTCGACTGGGCGCCCACGGCGATGGCCCCGCAGCGCACGGGCGGCATGAGCACGTTCCCGGCGAGCATCGCGGCGAAGGCCGGCACGTTCATCACACCGACGACGTATCGCGGTGCGGCCGATCCGCAGGGGCCGAAGTGGTGGGAAGGCTGGACGATCTACGCCGACAACTGACCCGAGGCGGATGGTGCCCGCACCGGGCGGGCACGGGTGGATGGGTTGAGGTCGGGATCTGAACCCGGGTCCGGATGAGGGTACGCGGCCGGTGGCGGAAGATCCGCTGCCGGCCGCATACACAATGGAGCAGAACATGAACGTGAACGCGCTGGTGCCCGTCGTCGTGCTGCTGATCGGCGCGGGTTGTGACTTGATGCCCGCGGCAACGGCGGCACAGGGCGTCGAAGCAGGAATCGCGAGTGGCCTCGAAGCCGACCGCGCACAGCAGGTACCGCCGCCGGCCGAGGAGAGCAGCCTGCCACAGCGCGATGGTGCGCTACACGCATTGCCGCCAGCAGCGGACAGCATCCTGCCAATGCAGACCATGATCGCGCGATTCCAGGCCGATCTGCCGGTCGTCGATTCGCTGGGCTCCGACGCGCCGCGATCCATCGACGAGCTGGTCACACGGTTCGTCGAGGCCGTCGAGGATAGCAGCACCGTTACGCTGGCGGCGCTGACGCTGAGCCGCGCCGAGTTCGCGTACCTGTATTTCCCAACCTCGATTCACGCGCGGCCGCCGTACGCGCAGCCGCCCTCCGTGAACTGGCTGCTGCTGGAGCAGAACAGCCTCAAGGGCCGCTATCGCCTGCTACGGCGCTTCGGCGGAACCCATCTGCACGTGACAACGCACCACTGTGCGGGAACGCCGCTGGTTCAGGGCGCCAACCGGATCCACGAGACGTGTGTGCTCCGGATCCGCGGTGAGGACGGTCGGACGGAGGATGTCCGGCTGTTCGGCTCGATCGTGGAACGGGACGGCCGGTTCAAGCTGCTGTCGCTGTCGAACCGGCTGTGAGTGGGCTTGATCCGCGAGAGCACCGGCAGCGCCATACGCGCTCGACGCCACGACCCCGTTTGTAAACATCGTGTAACATCATCGCCTCACCGCCTCTGCGGCCATTGCCGGAGGTCGGGTCGCAGGCGAGCCTGAATGGGTCCGGGGCACCCGTCGGGAATCCACCGCCGCGGACGCCGATGTACAGGCATGGAGGTACGACCGATGTGGGTATCGCTGCGGAAGAGAAACCCGGCGTCAGATCCAGGCGCTGGCGACGAACGCGGACACGGCCAGGACCCAGCCGGCGAGGACGTCGCCGGGGTAATGGACCCCGAGGTAGCAGCGGGACAGGCCGACCAGGAAGGCAAGGCCGAGCAGCCATGGAGTGAGGGCTGGAACGGCCAGGGCGGCACCGAGCGCGACTGACAGTGCAGCGGCCGCGTGGCCGCTCGGAAAGCTGAAGCGGTCGGGCGCCTCGATCAGCGACTGAATCCCGACGGGTAGCTGCGGTCGGCGTCGCGAGATCGTCCGCTTCAGCAGCTGCACGCACAGATGTGAGCCGGCGAGCGCGAATGCCGCGCGCCGGCCGGCACCGTTCCAGGCCCCCGACGGGACGGCGAGCATCGCGACCGCAGCCGAGATCGTGAACACGGCGCCGCCGAGATGAGTCACCCGGCTCATGGCGCGGTCCAGCCGGCCGTACCGCCTCGCCACGACGTAGAAGAGGGCCCGCTCGTCCCCCCGATGTATCCTGATCATCAGCTCGTTCATCGCATCTCCTCAGCGGGAATCTCGTGACCCGCCGCAACGGCCGAACCCCATGCAGGTAACGAGCCGGTAACGAGGCGGCGGCGCCGTGTGGTCACCGGTTCGTTACATTTCCTTGACACGACGTTGACTGACGGTCGCTAGCTCTGAAACAGGCGATGGAGCGTGCGACGTCGCAGGTACTCTGACTGCCGCGTCCGGACCACAGACCTGCAGGCTCATGAGCACAGTTTCGGTGCGGAAGACACCGGCCAGGATCCTGGTGGTGGAAGACGAGCGGGACATTGCGGCGCTCGTCGCATACCATCTCACGAAGGAAGGCTACCGGGTCCGCACGACGGAGGGCGGGCAGGAGGCACTGGAAGCCGTCAGTGCCGAGAAGCCCGATCTGATCGTGCTCGACCTGATGCTGCCCGGATTCTCCGGGTACGAGGTATTGCAGGAGCTGCGACGGCGGCCGGAGATGGCGGACGTGCCGGTGGTGGTGCTCACCGCGCGCCGCGACGAGGCGGACCGGGTGAAGGGGCTGGAGCTCGGTGCCGACGACTACGTCACGAAACCGTTCAGCCCGCGCGAGCTGGTGTTGCGTGTGGGTGCCGTGCTGCGGCGGGCGCAGTCTCCGGCAGTCGCCGGGGGCGGGCGGACGCTGCGCGCGGGAAGCATCACGGTGGATCTGAACGCGCTGAGTGTCGCGGTGGACGGCGCCGAGGTGGAGCTGACGCCGACGGAATACCGGCTGCTGGTGACACTGCTGGAGCGGCGCGGCCGCGTGCAGAGCAGGCAGCAGCTGCTGGAAAACGCGTGGGACATACACGCCCGCATCGAGACCCGCACGGTGGACATGCACGTCCAGCGACTGCGGACGAAGCTCGGTGAGAACGGCAGTCTGATCGAAACCGTGCGCGGCTTCGGCTACCGGTTCCGCGGCCGCGAGGACGAATGAGCGGCAGTCTGCGGACGGCCCGGCTGTTCGCCTTCGTGAGCGTTGCTGCATTGACGCTGAGCGGCATCGTCCTCGTGCAGGTGGTCGGCAGTGCGCTGCGCGATGCGGGTGTCGATGCGGCAGCGGCCAGTGCCGTGCAGCGCGCGGTGATCGTGGCCCTCGCCGCACTCGGCGTGATCCTGCTCGCGGTCGCGATCGTCGCAGGACGTGCGTATGCCCGGTCGCTCAACGAGCTGCGGCAGGCGGTGCTCGCACGCGCGCGCGGCGATGAGTCCGCGCCTCCGGAGTTCGCGGTCCGGGAGCTGAGCGATCTGGTGAGCGCGGTGGAACGGCTGTCCGCGCACGTGTCGGCACGCGAAGCGCGCACGGCGCGCGAGGGTGCGGAAGTGGCGGTGCTGCTGGACGCGATATCCGAGGGCATCCTTCAGATCGACAGCGGCGGGCGTGTCGTGCGCGCGAATCCGGCAGCACGCCGGCTGCTCGGACTGTCGCAGCGCACGGCCGGCGAGCCGATCGCGACGCACATCCGGCACGCCGAGCTGCGGCGCATGCTCGAACGTGCGGTGACGGGCAGCACGATACCCGCGGCGGAGATTGCGCTGGAGGACCGCCGCATCATCGTTTCCGCGCGTCCTCTGGCGCCGACCGGTGACCGCAGCGGCGGCACTCTCGTAGCCTTCGTCGATCTGACCGAGGTGCGCAGGCTCGAGAGCGTGCGGCGCGATTTCGTCGCCAATGTCAGTCACGAGCTGAAGACGCCGCTCACATCCATCCGCGGCTATGTCGAGACGCTGCTCGGTGATCCGGATCTGCCGCCCGAGGTGCAGCGTCAGTTCATGGAGGTCGTGCAGAAGAACGCGGAACGGCTGCACCACATCATCGAGGACCTGCTCGATCTGTCCCGCCTCGAGTCCGGCGGCTGGAGGCCGGAACTGCACGAGGTCAATGCGCGCGCCGTGATCGAGGACGTCTGGTCATCCTGCGCCGAGTCCGCCCGCCGCAAGCGGATCACGTTCACGCCGCCCGAGTCCGATGCGCTCGTCCTCGCCGATGCAGGCGGCCTGCGCCAGGTCCTGTCCAACCTCCTCGACAACGCGGTGCGCTACACGCCCGATGGCGGTCGCATCGACGTCCGCGCCAGACAGGTGATCGCCGCGAACAAGTCGAGCGCGGTCCCCGGCGTCCCGCCCGGCAACGGCAGCAACAACGGCAACGGCGCGGCGCGGGTCTCGCCCGGTGCGCCCGCACGTTACATTGAGTTCGAGGTGCGCGACACCGGCGCCGGCATACCCTCCGATGCGCTTCCGAGGATCTTCGAGCGGTTCTATCGGGTGGATCCTGCGCGCTCGCGTGCGGAGGGCGGGACCGGCCTGGGACTGTCGATCGTCCGGCACCTCGTCGAGAGCATGGGCGGCGATGTCGCCGCGGAGAGCGAGTTCGGCAAGGGAACAACCATCAGGTTCAGGCTGCCAGCTGCATCATGAGCGATCCACTACCGACACGTACACCGGCCATCATCGGCTTCCTCATCGCAGGTGCCCTCATCCTGGGCGCGAGCTTCTTCGTCTCCACCCTCGACAGCGACGGGACCGACGACGTGCCCGCGCTCGCCATCGATGCGCCCGCATCGGGCGACACGCTCACCAATCCCGTCACCATCCGTTTCCGCACGCCGGGCAATCTGGCGTTCGACTCCGCCATGGGCTGGATGGCTGGCGACCTCCACCTGCACGCCATGGTCGGCGCCCTGGAGATCATGCCGGCGGCCGCGGACATCGCGGGTGCCGACTCGACGTTCACATGGCGTCTCCCGACCCTCGAGGCCGGCAAACACCGCATCTACCTGACCTGGGCGGGGCGGCACCACGGCAACCTGCGGGGGCAGGCGGACACGGTCGTCGTTCACGTCACGCGCTGAAGTCACGCCGCCGGTCCCACCTGTTACGTGTTACCTGCCTGTTACGATTCCGTGGCTATCATGCGCAGCAAGCGTTGCTAGAATGGTGGCGTACTGTAACGGAACGACTCCTTCCGGAGAGCGATGATTATGCGCCTGGGCATGGCGGCGGGAACGGTCTGCCTGATCTTCTGTGCAATGACGGCGCCCGCGCAGGCGCAGACGCGAGAGTTGCCGATCAGTGTGACCCTCGGTGGACGCATGCAGTTCCAGTGGAACAGCACGAGTGTGGATGCGGACGAGGCGGGTGAGCCGATCGCGTCGAGCACGTTCGAGACGCGGCGCGTGCGTCTGCAGGCCGATGTGCGGGTCGGCGACTGGATCCGCGGCTTCATCGAGCCGGACTTCGCACTCGGGCGGCTGCAGCTGAAGCAGGTGTGGATGTCGCTCGAGCTGGATCCGGCTCTGGTGGTGCGGGCCGGTCAGTTCAAGAAGCCGTTCAGCGTGATCAACCTGACGTCCTCGACCGCGCATCCGATGATCGAGCGCGGCGTGCGTATCCGGGGGCTGGCGGAGTCGCTGGAAGCACTGAATCAGGGGGAGCTGAGCAGCGTTCACGGCGATCTGCTGATCGGCGAGCAGCACGCGCTGCTCGAAACACAGGGGTACCTGGCCTACGACATGGGTGTCGCGCTGATGGGCGAGATCGGCGCGTTCGGCTGGCAGGCCGGCGTCTTCAACGGCAACGGCCCGGACTCGCGCGACGAGAACAGCGGCAAGTCGCTTGCGGCGCGGGCGACGTACGAGGTGGACGTAGGGACGCCGGTGACGCTGGGCGCGGCCTGGAGCCGGCGCGAGCTGAGCTGGCCGGCGCCGGGTGATCCGGGGACGCGGACGGGCGACGCGTTCGAGGTCGATGTGGAGCTCGGCGGGCTGCGGGAGGGGTGGTGGCTGCTTGGGGAAGTGTCGAGTGGAACGAATCTCGCCTCCGAGGAACGCTTTCTCGGCGCACAGGGGGTTCTGGCGCGGTTCTTCGGCACGGGTGGAGCGCGGATCGAGGGCATCGAGCCCATGGCCAGGGTGAGTTACGGCGACCCGGATGACAGTGTGGACGGCGACGCGGGTCTCCTGCTGACGCCCGGGCTCAACGTGTATTTCATCGGCCGCAACCGGCTGATGTTCAACTGGGATGTGTTCGTGCCCGAAAGCGACCGGTTCGAGACGCAGCACGCCGGGCGCGCGCAGGTCAACCTGTACTTCTGAGTCGCCCCGCGGGGGCGGAAAGGCAAGAGAGTCCATGCGTAAGCATACGAGCGCTGTCCTGACAGCCGTTGCACTCGTCCTCGCCGGCTGCGGTGGCGAGAGGGCTGGCACAGACGGTGAGCTGAGCGGCTCGATCGAGATCGACGGATCGAGCACGGTCTATCCGGTATCGCAGGCGGTCGCCGAAGAGTTCATGGCCGAAAACCGCGGCGGTGTGCGGGTCACGGTAGGCGTGTCCGGCACGGGCGGCGGGTTCCGCCGGTTCTGTGCGGGCGAGACGGAGATCAGCAACGCGTCACGTGCCATCAAGGATGACGAGCGCGCGCTGTGCGAGCAGGCAGGCGTGGACCCGCTGGAGCTCCAGGTTGCGATCGACGGACTGGCCGTCACGGTGCATCCGGAGAACACGATGGTGCAGTGCCTCACGGTTGATGAGCTGCGCAGGATCTGGGAGCCGGGCAGCACACTCCGGCAGTGGAGCGAGGTGCGCGAGGGCCTGCCGGCGCAGCCGCTGCGACTGTACGGACCCGGCACGAATTCCGGCACGTTCGACTACTTCACCGAGGCGATCATGGGTGAAGAGGACGCGAGTCGGCCGGACTACTCCGCGAGCGAGGATGACAACGTGCTGGTGCAGGGAGTGGGCGGTGATGTCAACGCGCTCGGCTACTTCGGCTACGCGTACTACATCGAGAATCAGGACAAACTGCGTGCGATCGGCGTGGACAACGGCAACGGCTGCGTCGAGCCGACACCGGAAACGGTCACCAGCGGACAGTACGCCCCGCTGTCACGGCCCCTCTTCATCTACGTGGATCGCAACGAGCTGGCGCGGCCGGAGGTCGCGGAATTCGTGCGCTTCTACATGGAAACGGCCGCGGAGCTGGTGACGGAAGTGGGCTACGTGCCGATGGACGCCGCGAGCTACCAGGCCAACCTCAGCCAGATCCAGCCGAGTGGCAGCGAGTAACGATACGGCCGCGCGCGCCGGGAACTTCACCGGCGGCGCGGCCGGCCTCGTCAGGCGGCACCGGCGCGAGCGGTGGATCGGCGCACTGCTCGTCGGGTTCAGTGCCGTGTCGATCTTCACGACCCTCGGCATCGTGCTCGTGCTGGTGTTCGAGTCGCTGGCGTTCTTCCGCGAGATCTCGCCCGTCACGTTCCTGACCGGCACCGAGTGGTCGCCGCAGTTCACGTCGCGGCAGTATGGCGTGCTGCCGCTCGTGACGGGCTCGATCGTGATCGCCGCCATTGCCGCGGCGGTCGCGCTCCCGATCGGTCTGCTCGCCGCCATCTACCTGAGTGAATACGCGCGCGACGGCACGCGCAAGGTGCTCAAGCCCGTGCTCGAGATCCTGGCCGGCGTGCCGACCGTCGTCTACGGCTACTTCGCGCTGACGTTCGTTACGCCGATCCTGCGCACGATCTGGCCGTCCACCGAGTTCTTCAACGCGCTGAGCGCCGCGATCGTGATGGGCATCATGATCGTGCCGATGGTCTCATCGCTGTCCGAGGACGCCATGTCCGCCGTGCCGCGCGCGCTCCGCGAGGGTGCGTACGCGCTGGGCGCCACGAAGTACGAAGTCGCGACGCGAACGGTGGTCCCCGCGGCGCTGTCGGGCATCATTGCGAGCTTCATCCTCGCGATATCCCGTGCGATCGGTGAGACGATGATCGTGACGATCGCCGCGGGCGCGCAGGCGAAGCTCACGCTGAACCCGCTCGAGAGCATGCAGACCATGACGGCCTACATCGCGCAGACGAGCATGGGCGAGGCGTCGCACGGGTCGGTCGAGTACAGAACGATCTTCGCGGTGGGTCTGCTGCTCTTCGCGATCACGCTGGTGATGAACATCGTCAGCATCTTCGTGCTGCGCCGGTTCCGCGAGGTGTACGAATGAGCGGGAGGCAGCCGGACGATCGCGCACGGGACCTGCGCCCGGCGCAGCGCGACGCGCCGGCTGCACCGGCGGAGCGTCACCCCGCGATGCAGCGGGACCCGAGCCGCTTCCGGCCCCGGCTCCGCCAGCGCGCCCGGTTCGGCGTGTTCTTCCACGCGCTGTGCTTCGCCGCGACCGCGGTCGGCGTGATCGTGCTGGCCGTGCTCCTGTTCGATGTCATATCGGACGGCACGCGCTATCTGTCGTGGGAGTTCCTGACCGGCTTCCCGTCGCGACTCGCTTCCCGCGCGGGCATTCTGCCGGCACTCGTGGGATCGGTATGGACACTGGTGCTCACCGCGCTGATCGCGTTCCCGCTCGGAGTGGGCACGGCGATCTGGCTGGAGGAGTACGCGCCGGAGAGCCGCTGGAAGAAGCTGGTCGAGACGAACATCGCGAACCTGGCGGGTGTGCCGTCCATCGTCTACGGCATACTCGGGCTCGCCGTTTTCGTCCGCTACATGTTCCTCGGCCGCAGCATCCTGGCCGCGTCACTCACGCTCGCACTGCTGATTCTGCCGGTCGTCATCATCGCTTCGCAGGAAGCGGTCAAGGCGGTGCCGAACTCGATCCGGCTGGGCGCATACGCGCTGGGTGCGACGCGGTGGGAGGCGATTCGCTTCCACGTCTTCCCGCTCGCACTGCCCGGCATCCTCACGGGGACCATCCTGGCGTTGTCGCGTGCGGTGGGCGAAGCCGCGCCACTGATCGTCGTGGGCGCGCTCGCGTTCGTGCCGTTTGTGCCGTCCGGTCCGCTCGACCAGTTCACCGTCCTGCCGATCCAGATCTTCAACTGGATCAATGAGGCGAAGGTCGAGTTCCACTATGTCGCCGCCAGTGCGATCCTGATCCTGCTCGTGGTGCTGCTGACCATGAACGGGCTGGCGATCCTGCTGCGTAACCGCTACTCACGCCGGAACTGATGCCTGAATCGATCTTCGAACCGACTACCGCGGTGGAGCTGGAGGCGCGCGACCTGTCCGTGCTTTACGGCGAGACGCGCGCAGTGAAGTCCATCAGCATCAAGATCCCCGACCGCCAGGTCGTGGCGTTCATCGGGCCGTCCGGCTGCGGCAAGAGCACGCTGCTGCGCTGCTTCAACCGGATGAACGACCTGGTGCCGGGTGCGCGCATCGAAGGCGAGGCGCTGTTCCAGGGGACGAACCTGTATGGTGAGGGTGTGGATCCCGTCGATGTGCGGCGCCGGATCGGCATGGTGTTCCAGAAGCCGAACCCGTTCCCGAAGTCGATCCATGACAACATCGCGTTCGGTCCGCGCATCAACGGGTTCCGGGGCAACATGGATGAGTTGGTGGAGCAGTCGCTGCGCAAGGCGGCGCTGTGGGACGAGGTGAAGGACCGGCTGAACGACAGTGCGCTCGCGCTGTCCGGCGGTCAGCAGCAGCGGCTGTGCATTGCGCGTGCGCTGGCGGTGGAGCCGGAGGTGCTGCTGATGGACGAGCCGGCGTCGGCCCTGGATCCGATCGCGACGCAGAAGATCGAGCAGCTCATTTACGAGTTGAAGCAGGATTACACGGTGGTGATCGTGACGCACAACATGCAGCAGGCCGCGCGCGTGTCGGACTACACGGCGTTCCTCTACATGGGTGAGCTGATCGAGTACGGTCATACTGATGGGCTCTTCACGAATCCTGCGGAGGAGCGCACTGAAGCATACATCACGGGGAGATTCGGATGAGGCACTTCCAGGAGGGACTCGACGAGCTGAAATCGACGCTGGTCGGGATGGCGGGCCTCGCCGAGGAGCAGGTCCGCAAGGCGGTGCAGGCGCTGATCGACCGGAATACGGATCTGGCGCAGGAAGTGGTCGCCGGGGACGACGCGATCGACGAGCTGGAGGTTCAGATCGACAACATGGCCATCAGCCTGCTCGCACTGCAGCAGCCCATGGCGCGTGACCTCCGGTTTATCATGATGGCCATGAAGATCGGCAACGATCTGGAGCGCGTAGGCGATCACGCCGAGAACATTGCGGACGCAGTGAAGTACATGGTGTCTGCACCGCCGTTCCCCGTGCTGCCCGAGGTCGAGGAGATGGTGCGGCTGGCGACGGATATGCTCGCCGACTCGCTCGATGCGTTCGTGCGCGCGGATGCCGCCGCCGCCGTGGAGATCCTGAAGCGCGATGACCGCGTCGATGAGTTGCATGACAACAACTTCCGCATACTGCTCACGCACATGATGGAAGACCCGCGCAGGATCACCGCGGGCATGGACCTGCTGCTGATCTCCGGCAACCTCGAGCGCATTGCGGACCTGGCGACGAACATCTGCGAAGAGGTGATCTTCCTGGTGCGGGGCCGGTCGGTGAAGCACAACCCCGAGGGTAGGGCCTGACCCGCGGCGCCGCCGGCGGCATCCCGTTCCGGCCCGTCGCCGCGCGATTGCACCCTCCCGCGACTTGACAGCCTGCTCGTGAAATCGGCATTCTGCTCGGTTCCACGCTGATCACCGGGGCCGCGGCTCCGGTGCTCGCCGCGCGCGCGCACCGCCATGGAGGACAATCCTTGTTCGCACGCCGCCGGCATTCACCCGACGACTTCACCGGCTCGACGGGCCCGCAGGTGGCCGACCGTGCGGTCGAGCAGCTGCTGGCCGAGGTAGTGGAGGACACGCAGCCGCAGCCCGAGCGGCTGTATGACGAGCTGTTCGGCACGGGCGCGATCGTGACGGGCGGGGCGACGGGTATCGGCCGGGCGATCGCGCTCGAGCTCGCGCGCCACGGCGTGCACATCGCTTTCAACTACTTCGACTACGGCGATGGCCGTGTCGAGGCGGAGGCGGAGCGGACCGCGAATGAGCTGCGGAACATGCAGGTCACCGTGGTATGCCGACCGTGCGACGTACGGGACGCGGAGGCGGTGGGCACGTTCGTCGCGGAGGCCGACCACTCGCTGTCGGGCCTGCACATCCTCGTCAACAATGCCGGTATCGCGCGCGATCGCGCGCTGTGGCGCATGGAAGACGACGAATGGCGCGACGTGATAGACACGAACCTGACGGGCGCGTTCAACATGATCCGGGCGGTGTCGCCGATTCTGCGTGCGCAGCAGCACGGCAAGATCGTGAACGTCGCGTCGGTGCATGGCCTGCGCAGTGAGTTCGGGCTGTCCAACTACGCGGCGTCGAAGGCCGGCCTGATCGGGCTCACGCGGTCGGCGGCGGTGGAGCTGGGGCCGTCGAACATCAATGTGAACGCGGTGGCGCCCGGCTACATCCGCACCACGCGTCTGACCGACGGCGTGTCGCCCGAGGTGCTGGATCGCGCACGCGACCGCACGGTGCTCGCCCGGCTCGGTGATCCGCAGGATGTCGCCAACGTGGTGGTGTTCCTGTGCTCGGAGCGGGCGCGCCACCTGACGGGTGCGGTGATTCCCGTGGACGGGGGACACATGCTATGACCGGCCCGGTACGGGCTGGTTGTCGGATATGGGGGTTGAATGGAGTACAGACGGATAGAGGTAGAGCTCAATGAAGAGTCGCAGTCTGCGACTCTGATTCTGAATCGGGCGCCGACGAATCTCCTGAACATCGCGATGATGGAGGAGATCAACGACGCACTGCAGTCGCTGCGCGGTCACCGCTGGCTCGAGGTACTGGTGGTGCGGGGCGCCAACGGCACGTTCTCCGAGGGCATCGACCTGAAGGAGCACGGCCAGAAGCGCGTGCAGCGGATGCTGCAGGTATACCTGCGCATCTTCGAGACGATCCGGATGCTGGACGTGATCACGATCGCGGCCGTGGAGGGACGCGCGTGGGGCGCCGGCTTCGAGCTCGCGCTCGGCTGCAACATGATCGTGGCTTCGGAGACATCTTCCTTCGCGCTGCCGCAGGTGAGCCAGGGGCTGATTCCGCCGGTGGCGTCGGCCATCCTGCCGCGCGTCGCCCCGCGGCGTCGCGCCATGGAGTGGATCCTGACGGGTGCGCAGATCAGCGCGCGCCGGCTCGAGCACGACGGCGTCGTCAACAGGTTGTTCCCGGTGGACGGCTTCAACGAGCCGCTCGACATGTTCGTCGCGGAGATCACGAGCAAGAGCGGGCCGGTGCTGCAGCTGGCAAAGCGGGCTCAGTTCGAGGGGTACTACAGCAGCTTCCCGGACGCGCTGCAAAGCATCCAGTCGCTGTACCTGCGCGAGCTGATGGCGCTGCAGGATGCGAAGGAAGGTCCGAAGTCGTCGCGGGAGGGCCGCCCTCCGGTGTGGAAGAACGCGTGAAAGCTGCAGCAATCGTCGTCGTGTTCATGCTGGCCGGCTGTGCCAGCTCGCCGGCGCCGCCGGCAGCGGACACGGCACAGCAGCCGTTTCCCGACATCGGCGGCCAGCGCGTCATGATGCTGCCCGTCCAGCAGGTCGTGCCCGCGATCTCGCCTCCCGCCACGGCCGACACGACGCGCCCGATGCTCGCGCTGTCCAGCGAATCGCTGCGCGCAGTCGAGGCGGAGCTCGCCTACTGGCTGCCGGAACAGGCGCCCCGGGTCCGCTGGGTCCTGCCGGACGCCATCGAGCGCGCGGTCCAGGGCTCCGCCGCACTCGACGGGATCACGGTGCGCGACCTGCCCGTGCGCGACTTCCAGCGCTCGCGACTTCAGTCCATCGGTGATCCCCTGTACGGCGACCTGCGCCGCGTGGCAGTGGTGACGGACGCGCGCCTGGCTCTGCTGCCGATCGGCGCCGTGTGGATTCCCGAGACTACGGGCGCAGGCCGCGTCCACCTGGCGGCCGCTCTCATCGACACGATGGGCGGCCGTGTCCTCTGGTATGGTGTAGCAGCCAGCAGCCCCGGCGAGCGTGACGATCCGGCTGTCGCCGCGTCGGCCGCCCGCGCACTCGCATTGCAGGTGCCACGATGAAATCACGAGTGCGATGCGCCTCCGTTCTGGCGCTGCTGCTCACGGTCGGCGCGTGCGATCGCATCTTCCCCGATCGCGCGGACCTGACGCTGCCCGATGTCGCCACGGTGGAGTCGTACTACGCCCGCCACTCCTTCGAGGCCGAGTACCGCTACAGCGGCAATGTGCTGGAGGTAGTGGTGCAGCAGCCGCCGGACCAGCTGCGGCGCGGCGGCACGCTCTGGGCCCGCGTCGGACCCTACATCTACCTGTTCGCGCCCGGTACCCGGGAGCTGCTCGAGAAGCACCCTGGCATTGCCGGCGTGCGCGCGATCACGATGGCGGGGGATACGGAGGTCGCGCGTGCGCTGCTGGTACGGGATGCGCTGAACGAGATCACGTGGCGTCGCGCGAACAACCTGCTCGGCACGGCGCTGGAGCAGGGTACGCAGCGCCCGGCGACGATCGAGGCACTCGCGCGTTACGGCGAGGAGAACACGCAGTACGAGTATAATGCGGACTATGTCCCGCCGCGCTGAGCGGAATCGGCGGGTTCACAACGAGGAAGGAAGCACATGGGCAAGGCAGTAACGTTGATCCCGGGTGACGGCATCGGACCGTCGATCACGGAAGCGACGGTGAAGGTTCTGGAGGCGGCGGGGGCCGACGTGGAGTGGGACGAGCGCCTGGCGGGAGTGGCCGCGGTGGACACGCATCACACGCCGATCCCGGAGGAGACGCTGGAGAGCATCCGGCGCACGCACATATCACTGAAGGGTCCGCTGACGACGCCGGTCGGCACCGGGTTCCGGTCGATCAACGTGGCGCTGCGGAAGGAGTTCGATCTATACGCGAACGTGCGTCCTGCACTGACGCTCCAGTCGGGCGGCCGTTACGAGGACATCGACCTCGTGCTGATCCGGGAGAACACCGAGGGTCTGTACGTCGGTGTCGAGCACTACATCGGCGTGGGCGATGACCCGCATGCGGCGGCGGAGTCGGTCATGATCATCACGCGGCACGGTGCGGAGCGCATCGTCCGCTACGCGTTCGAGTACGCGGTGTCACACGGTCGGAAGAAGGTGACGCTCGCGCACAAGGCGAACATTCTGAAGTACACGCAGGGCCTGTTCCTCGAGGTCGGTCGCGAGATCGCGAAGGAGTACGAGGGTCGCGTACAGTTCGAGGATCGCATCATCGATGCGACGGCCATGCTGCTGGTGCTCAACCCTTACCAGTTCGATGTGCTGGTCATGGAGAACATGTTCGGCGACATCCTGAGCGATCAGATGGCCGGGCTGGTGGGCGGGCTGGGTATGGCGCCGGGCGGCAACATCGGGAAGGATGCGGCGATCTTCGAGCCCGTGCACGGATCCGCACCGGACATCGCGGGCCGGGGCATCGCCAATCCGACGGCAATGATGCTGGCGGGCTGCATGCTGATGGAGCACCTGGGGCAGCACGATGTGTCGAACCGCATCCGCGATGCCATCAAGCGTACGCTCGAAGCGCGGAAGACCGTAACGCCCGACATCGGTGGTACGGCGCGTACGGGCGAATATGCGGACGCAGTGATTGCCAGCCTGAAGTAGTCGCTCTACGCGACGCGCTGATCCGTGCGGATGGTGCCATCCTCCAGGTCGTAGTCCGGCAGGGAACGGGCACCATCCGCGACAGCGGCATCGAGCATCCCATCAAAACTGCGCAACGCACTCTCCACGCGCCCGATCAGGCGCGGCTCCGGGATGTGGGGATTCAGGTACGCGTTCACCACCGAGTTCACCGGGCTCAGGCGTGACGCCGTGTGCCAGACCAGTGCGGAACCGAGCGGCACGGTGACGGTGAGATCGTCGCGCCAGGACAGCCGGCGCGCGACGGTGGTGGCGAAGTGCAGCGCGCCATGGCTGAACATGATGAGTCCGCGTTCCATCCGGGTCAGCTGCTCCGTGGTGACGCCGGCGTCGATGACCGAATTCAGCGTATCGGCCAGGAAGCCGTAGGCGGTGCGGTCGAAAGCCGGTCTGAGCCTTATGCCGCGCAGCGCGGCGTGCTGCCAGCAGAACCAGACGTCCAGCCCGACCTCGACCCGGACATGTTCGACGATCTGCGCGGCACCGGGCTGCCTGCGGCGTTCGGCGTCCTCGTTGACGAGCGGATGGACGAGCACGTCGGCAATGATGTGCGCGAGCCAGCCCAGCGCGAACGCGTGTTCCTCCTGCGTCGCGGCGCGCTCGAGCAGCACACGCTGAACGCCGCCCGTCCTGCGCGTGTGGACGAGGCGGGCGAGAGCCCGGCTGCCGCCGGGGAAATTGCCCATGTCCGGTGCGAGACTGCCGTGCATGAACGCGTTGACCGCCCCGTCGTCGTGCACATCGAACGGCGCGTGCGGGCTGGAGCCCCAGCGCTCGAGTGTCTGACGCGCGAGCAGGATGTGCAGTGCGGGTTGCGGCATCAGGGGTGTGCTCTCCTCCCCGGGTCCTTCCTGGCAGGGCGCGCGCAGGACGGAATGCTCCCGCGCCCGTGTGCCCCGCATGGCCGGATACTAGTACGTCCTGCCGCGCGAATGGTGCCACAGCCGTGCGCCCCGCGGGATCCGGCCCTGATCGTTCCCGCGCCGCACCCCGCCATCGACTTTTGGCAGGGCGGCGACTAGGTTCAGCGCGCTCAAAAGGTCCCGATTACCCGACGAACCCAGATCACGAAAATGGCCAGGTTTCAGGGCGTAGATTACTTCGATGCAGACTCGCTCCTCAGTGAGGACGAGCGGATGGTGCGCGACACCGTGCGCGAGTGGGTCGAAGACAACCTCATGCCGATCATCGAGGATGCCTACATCAATCGGCAGTTCCCGAAGCAGATCATACCGCAGCTCGCGGAGCTGGGCGTGTTCGGCGCCAACCTGCCGGAAGAGTACGGCTGCGCGGGGCTGAACAACGTCGCATACGGTCTCATCATGCAGGAGCTGGAGCGCGGCGACTCCGGCATCCGCTCGTTCGCGTCGGTGCAGGGCGCGCTCTGCATGTACCCGATCTTCGAGTTCGGCAGCGAAGAGCAGCGGAAGAAGTACCTGCCCGGCATGGCGCAGGGCGAGATCATCGGCTGCTTCGGCCTGACCGAGCCCGATTACGGTTCGAACCCGTCCGGCATGATCACGACCGCGCGCAAGGACGGCGACTCGTGGGTCATCAACGGCGCGAAGATGTGGATCACGAACGGGTCCATGGCACACATCGCGATCATCTGGGCGAAGACGGGGGACATCGACGATCCGAAGTCGATCCGCGGCTTCATCGTGCCCACGGACACGCCCGGATTCTCCGCGAAGGACCAGAAGGGCAAGCTGTCGCTGCTCGCGTCAGACACGAGCGAGCTGGTCCTCGAGGACGTGCGGGTCGGCGCTGACGCGCTGCTGCCGAAGTCGGGCGGCCTCAAGAGTCCGCTCATGTGCCTCACGCAGGCACGCTTCGGTATCGCGTTCGGCGCGATCGGCGCGGCCATGGCCTGCTTCGACGAAGCGGTGAGCTACGCGAAGGAACGCGTGATGTTCGACACCGTCATCGGCGCGAAGCAGATCCAGCAGGTCCGCCTCGCCGACATGCTGACGAAGATCACGCAGGCACAGCTGCTCTGCCTCCAGCTGGGTCGGCTCAAGGACAACGGCACCATGCGACCGCAGCAGGTATCGCTCGCGAAGCGCGCGAACTGCGACATGGCGACGGACATCGCGCGCGAAGCGCGTCGCCTGCTCGGCGCCAACGGCATCCTGGTCGAATACTCCGCCATGCGACACATGGCCAACCTCGAGTCCGTGTATACGTACGAAGGCACGCACGACATCCACGGGCTGATCCTGGGACAGGACATCACGGGGCTGAGCGCTTACTGAGACGCCGTGTGCTGCCGCTTGCGAGCTGCAGCGGCGGCAGGGATGGAAAGCGGGGAGGCGAACGGTGTGGTTCGCCTCCCCGCTCGCATTCACCCGGTCAGTCGTTGCGGCTGCGGTTCTGCTGGCCGCGGCCCTGCTGCGAGCTGCCCTTGCGGCTGCTGCCTTCCTGGTGCGACCGCTCCGAGCCGGTCCGCTCCTGGCCCTGACGCTCACGCTCGTGCTCGGTACGGTCCTGACGCGGCTGACCTTCCATGGGCTGGCCCTTCTGCGGCTGGCCCTTCTGCGGCTGGTCCTTCTGCGTCTCGCTGTGCCGGCCCGTGCGCTCGCCCTCTTCCTTGCGTGCCATGCTGCCTCCTCTGAGTGAGTGGTGCGACAGCGATGGCGGCACTGTTCGTGCCAGTCGTTGACGCCACGCGAAGCGTCCACTGCAGCGGTGTACATCGCGGTCGCAGGGCACATCGCTTGCACTGCCAGCGGGTGTTCCCTGGAACTCGAGCATACGCAGGAGGAAATATGAAGGCACGTGAGATCATGACGTCGGATGTCGAGTGTGTGACGCGACAGGACAGCCTGACGCGCGCCGCGCAGATCATGCGCGACTCGGACATCGGCGCAGTACCCGTCGTCGAGGATCGCAACTCGATGCGACTCGTCGGCGTCATCACCGATCGCGACATCGCAATCCGTCACGTCGCTGGTGACAACTCCGCCGAGTGCAGTGTTGGCGACCACATGACATCGGGCCGGCTGCATACCGTGCGTCCGGATGACGATGTCGATGACGTGATGCGGGCGATGAAGACGGAGCAGGTGCGCCGGATCCCGGTCACCGAAGGCGACCGGATCGTCGGCATCATTGCTCAGGCCGACATCGCGACCGAGGGCGCGGGCGA
The DNA here is from genome assembly GCA_035461085.1 of Longimicrobiales bacterium. GTDB lineage: Bacteria > Gemmatimonadota > Gemmatimonadetes > Longimicrobiales > RSA9 > SH-MAG3. The sequence goes on from DATHVW010000099.1 coordinate 50,800, forward strand.
CCGGAAGACGGGCGACGTGGTCGAGAAGATCAGCGAGCCCACCCGCCGGCGGTAGAAAACCGCGCCCGGTGCCTCGCGAGGATCACCTCGCCGGGCGCTGTGCGCAGGCCGGGAATGAGGCGCGCCCGGGGGTACCGGTAATCATGCCGGCGTCCTCCGGGCGCACCTCCTTCCGCACATTACGGATGGTCCACCCGCCGTTGACACTCCTGGCGGATTCGGGTAAATTTCATTACTGAAATCGCCCCGCCGGCGGACGGAAACCGTCTGTCAGCGGGGCTGCTCTGTCGGATGCGCCCGTAGCTCAATTGGATAGAGCACCTGACTACGGATCAGGAGGTTTCAGGTTCGAGTCCTGACGGGCGCATTCCCGTTCCCCGAGGTTTGGGCGGCGCTGTACACCCGTTGCTCAAACAGTCCTCGGAGCTTCGCTCCTGCGGAACTCGCTTCGGGTGCACAGCGCCGCCCAACCGACTCACTCAGGCGGCGGGGCAGGGAACCCAGCTTTTTGACAAATCGGGAAGTGAGTGTGGATCGCGGGCGCTTCGGCGCTCGAGGAAAGTCCGAGCTCCGCAGGGCAGGGTGCCGGCTAACGGCCGGGCGTCGCGAGGCGATGGAAAGTGCAGCAGAGAACAGACCGCCGATGGCCGTCGCGAGACGGCACAGGCAAGGGTGAAACGGCGGTGTAAGAGACCACCGCGCCCCTGGTAACAGCGGGCGGCAAGGTAAACCCCACCCGGAGCAAGGCCAAGCAGGGACGAGGCGCTGCCCGCGCCGTCCGAGTCCCGGGTAGGCTGCTGGAGACGGCGGGCAACCGCCGTCCAAGAGAAATGATCCGCCTCCGCAAGGAGACAGAACTCGGCTTATTCACTTCCCGTATCTTCTGCGTCGCGCAGCATGCGATGCAGATGCAGGCGCCCGTAGCTCAGCTGGATAGAGCGCATCCCTCCGGAGGATGAGGCCAGTGGTTCGAATCCACTCGGGCGCATTTTGATAAGAACAGAACCCGCATCGTCGCCCACGGTGCGGGTTCTTGGCGTTTTGCTGCAGGTGAGGCAGCTACTGCGCGGGCGAGCGGGCCCGCGGCGTCAGCCTGCGTCGCATGAAGCGCCACGCGCGGACCACCAGCACGACCAGCACCAGCACCAGCATCACCGCGATAATGGGCGCCAGTGCAGTCAGCACCAGGAGCACCACGGCGAGCGCGTCCTCCAGGAAACTTATGGCCGGGTTCGCAGCGCCCAGCGTCGTCACGCTGGACCCCGCACGGGTGCCCGCCTTGGTGGCGTGCACCCCGAGCGCAAGCGGTGCGCCCGCGACGATGCCGAGCACCCAGGCGCCCATGGGCGATGCGTCCTGCAGCAGCGCCGCCGGCAGCAACATGCCAGCCACCGGCTTCACGAATGTTGCCGCACTGTCGAGCAGGTTGTCCACCACCGGGATCTTGTCGGAAAGCACTTCCATGAGCGTCGCGACGAGCAACAGCAGGAAGCCTGCATCCGTCGCCGTCCACGCCAGCATGTCCGGCACGGGAGTGTTCGCGTAGCGCGCCATGCCGCCCACAAAGACGAAGGGCATGAACACGCGCAGTCCGGCGGTTGCGGCCAGCGCAATGCCCATGAGGATGGGTTCGACGGGCATGTCCCCTCCGGCTCTCTGCACGGGACGGTACGGATGATGTCGAGCACTGACTGCTGACAGGTCCGGCAGGCCACGGAACGGGCCGCATCGGGTCGGGCCGAGTCACAGGGTGGGCATTGACCGGGTCGCATGTGAGTATGGCGAGAGGCCGTGTCAATCGATAGCTGCCTCTCCGCTTTCCCTGACTCCGGAGCCCCGCCTGAGTAAGGTTTATGGCAAATTCCTTACTCGAAGGTCTTGCTCAATCCCTGACCACGGCCTTATCTATAGTTAGGTTTAATCATGATCCCTAACTCTGGGTGACTGGTGCGCGGGCGCTTGATCAGGGGAACATGGCAGGCGGACATGACGATGTCCGTACCGGCGAAATACAGGCGCGCCTGCCACTTCGAGGCCTACGTTCCGGATCCGCTCATGGATCTGGCCCTCGAGGTGGGGCTCGACCTGGCGGGTCTGATCGCGGAAGCAGAATCGAGTATTCGCGCGCTGAATCAGGGTGCGCGGCCAGCGCTCATCCCGCTTGCGCGATTCCTCCTGAAGGCCGAGTCCATTGCTTCATCGAAGGTGGAAGGCCTGCAGCTGAGCGTGCGCGAGATAGCGCGTGCGGAAGCCCGGCTGGATATCGGTGAGGGCAGGGTATCGAATACCGCGCTCGAGATCATCGGCAACATCGAGGCGATGGAACTGGCCATTCAGGATGCCGCGGACGCGCGGGAGTTCACGGTCGGCGCGATACGAGAGATCCACGAGCGCCTGATGCTGAAGTCGCCGCATCCCCATCTCGCCGGACGTATCCGGACGGTGCAGAACTGGATCGGCGGTAACGATTACAATCCTTGCGGTGCCGACTTTGTGCCGCCTCCGCCGGAACATGTCGAGGGGCTGCTCGACGATCTGTGCGCGGCGGTGAACGATGACGTGCTGCCGCCGCTGGTGCAGGCGGCACTCGTGCACGCGCAGTTCGAGACAATCCATCCCTTCGAGGATGGCAACGGTCGTACAGGCCGCGCGTTGATCCACGTGGTGCTGAAGCGTCGGGGCGTAGCCACGAACTACGTGCCGCCGATCAGTATCATGTTCGCGAATTCCAGGCAGCGCTACATTGACGGACTCACCGCGTTCCGGGGCGACGGCGTCCGCGCGTGGATCGAACATTTCGCCGCCTCCGCATACGGCGCGGCCGCGCTGGCGCAGAATTACGTGGACACCGTCGCTGAGCAGGGGGAGAGATGGCGGTCCATGCTGCGCGACTCGCATGCTCATGTGAGGAGCGACGCCGCGGCCTGGGCGATCATCGATGTTCTGCCCATGCATCCCCTGATCACCGCGCCCATCGCGGCAGCGGCCGTGCAGAGGTCGAAGCCTCAGGTGTACGCTGCGATCGAGCAGTTGCTGGTGGCGGGGATCCTGACGCCGGCGGGGAGGGCAGGGCGGGCACAGGTGTATGAGGCGGCCGGTATGCTCGACCTCATTACCGCATCGGAGACAGGAGAGGCGACGGAGGAGCCCCTTCGGTGACATCAACTGGCAGCGCCAGTGCACCCGACGCCGTCGCCGGGCTGGATGCGGGATACGGATATGCTTGCGGGCTTGCAGCCCCGTTGGACGAGCGTCCGACCCGCAGTGGTGGTCTGCCGGCCCATCGCCGGTTAGAATGAACGGCACTCACCGCCCAGACATCCACACGGAGACCGCAGTTGAAGCTCCCGTTCTCCCCGGGCGCGGGCCCTGGCTCGCCGCCCGCCGCCGCCCGTCGAATAGAGCCGCCGGCGCCGACACAGGACGATCCGCGCGACGCAGTACGGAGTGATGGCTGGGGCTTTGCCGACACTGCGTTCGACGTCACGCCCGATGGGCACGTCACGGTCACGGGTGCGCGCTACCCGGGCCTGAGCGGGCAGGTGCTGCCGAACCTGCTGCCATGGTTCCGGCGCGTCATCGCTGTTGACTTCCCGCTCGATACCCCCGGTGGCGCCTACCCGCCGCCGGTGGACGCGCCGCGCCGTGCGGATCGCTTCTTTGCAGCGCTCGACGGTGTGCTCGCCGATGACCAGGTGAGCACCGACCCCGTCGTCCGGCTGCGCCGCGGCCATGGTCACACGGTCGCCGAGATGGAGGCGGTGCGCTCCGGCGGGTTCGCGCGCGTCCCCGACTACGTGGTGTTCCCGAAGGCGGAGGCGGAGGTTGCCGCACTGGTAGACGGGGCCGCCGAGCACGGCGTCGTGCTGGTGCCGTATGGCGGTGGCACCAACGTGACCGAGGCGCTGCGCTGCCTGCCGGACGAGGAGCGGCCGATCGTTGCGGTGGACATGGGGCGCATGAACCGGATCCTGTGGATCGACCCGGTGGACCGGATGGCGTGCATCCAGGCGGGAGCCACGGGCCGGCACATCCAGGCGCAGCTCGCGGAGCACGGCTTCACGATGGGTCACGAGCCGGACAGCCTGGAGTTCTCGACGCTCGGCGGCTGGATTGCCACGAATGCGAGTGGCATGAAGAAGAACCGCTACGGCAACATCGAGGACCTGGTCCTGGACGTGTCGGTGGCGACGCCGGCCGGGATGCTGTCGCGCGCGCAGGTCGCGCCGCGCGAGAGCGTCGGTATCGACCCGCGGCTCTGGATGATCGGCAGTGAGGGGACGCTCGGCATCATCACCTCCGCCGTAGTGAAGCTGTTTCCTTTGCCGCAGGAGCAGCGCTACGGCTCGCTGCTGTTCAAGAGCTTCGAGGAGGGGCTCGGCTTCATGTACGCGCTGGCGCAGCAGGACCGGCCGCCGGCCTCCGTGCGCCTCATGGACAACCTGCAGTTCCAGTTCGGGCAGGCGCTGAAGCCGGTTACGGGCGGCGGCGCGAAGAAGCTGAAGAGCCGCGCCGAGAAGTGGCTGGTGACCGGGCCTCTCGGCTTCGACCCCGACCGCATGGTGGCGGTCACACTGGTCTTCGAGGGCACGCGCGAGGAGGTGGTCCGCCAGGAGCGCGATGTCTATCGCCTGGCAAAGCGGCACGGCGGGTTCAGGGGCGGGGCGGACAACGGCAGGCGCGGGTACATGCTGACGTTCGGCATCGCCTACATCCGCGACTTCGTGCTGCAGCATGAGATCGTCGGCGAGTCGTTCGAGACATCGGTGCCGTGGAGCCGCGCCGCAGCGCTGATCGAGCGGGTCAACGCCCGCGTGCTGGCCGCGCACCGCGCCCGGGGCCTGCCCGGCAACCCGTTCTTCTCCTGCCGTGTCACGCAGCTCTACGAGACCGGCTGCTGCATCTACTTCTACATGGCATTCTATGGCGGCGGCGTGCCCGACGCGGTCAACGTCTACCACGAGATCGAGATGGAGGCGCGCGAGGAGGTGCTTGCTGCCGGCGGCTCGATCTCGCACCACCACGGCGTCGGCAAGCTGCGGCTGCCGTTCGTGCCGGACATCATGTCGCCCGCCAGCATCGAGTGGCGCGCGCGACTCAAGGCCGCACTCGATCCGAACGGCGTGTTCGCGACACAGGCGCCTCTGCCGTCCGGGCACCCCGTGACGGCCGACGCATGACGACACGCGAAACCCCAGGCGTCCGTGTTCTGCTCACGGGCTGCACCGGCTTCGTCGGCAAAGTGGTGCTGGAGGAAATGCTGCGTCGGCGCGACGAGCTCGGCATCGCAGCGGTGCACCTGCTGATCCGGCCGCGCCGCGAACGCAGCGCGCAGGAGCGGTTCGACGACGACGTCGCCACCTCGCCGTGCTTCTCCAGACTCGAGCCGGGCTGGCGTGAGCTGTGTCACCCGGTCAGCGGCGACATCGTGGACGACGGGCTCGGCCTCGACGCCGACGCGACGGAGCGGCTCACGGCGGAGCTGACGCACGTGATCCATTGCGCCGCGTCCGTCCGCTTCGACCTGCCCGTGGCCGAAGCGGCCGAGATCAACATTGGCGGCGCGCTGAACGTGCTCGAGTTCGCCCGGCGCTGCACCGCACTGCGTCGGCTCGTCGATGTCTCCACCGCTTACGTGACGCCGCATCCCGGCGCCGGCGTGCCGGTGCACGAGACGCTGGTCGATCTGCCGTTCGATGTCGAGGAGGCGTACGCCTCGATCGTCGCGGGCACCGCGGACGAGCGTGCGCTGCTCCGCACGTCCCGGCACGCGAACACGTACACGCTCACGAAGTGCATGGCCGAGGTGCTGCTCGCGCGCCGGCGCGGCGCCGTGCCGCTCACGCTGCTGCGCCCGAGCATCGTGTCCGCGTGCCGGCGGTACCCGTTCCCCGGCTGGATCGACAGCCGGGCCGCATACGCCGCGTTCATCTCGCTGCTCGGCGCCGGTTACCTGCGCGTGGTGCGGTTCGATCCGAACGTGACGCCCGACCTGGTACCCTGCGACGACGTCGCACACCGTATCCTCGCCTGCACGTTCGATCCGGAGCAGCAGGAGCCTCTTGTCGTGCGCCACGCGGTGTCCGGCCTGGAGAACAGCGGCCGACTGAGCGACCTGGCGCGGCATCACGAGCTGTACTTCCAGGCGCACCCGCACGAGCGGCCGGCGCGCTGGGTCTATTGCGGCCCGTCGCCCATGCTGTTCCGCATCAACGAGTGGCTGCATCACCATGTGCCGCTCAGCCTGGCGCGACTCGGCGCGCGCATGCAACGCCGGCACCACGACGAGGCGAAGATCGGCAAGCTCCATGCGGCCATCGGCTCGCTCGACCGCGTGTTCAACTACTTCGGTCATCACACATTCGACTTCCGCACGTCGTTCCCGCCGCCGGAAGAATTCGAGCTGGATCCGTATCTCGACACCATATCGGCGGGCATCTCGCACCATCTGCTGAAGCGCGATCCGTGCGCTGCGCGGCTGCAGATGCACGGCACGGACGCCGGCTGGGCGCTCAGGCAGCCGGAGGGCAATGCGACGCAGCGTGCGTTCGCGTACTTCATGCGCAAGGTGCTGCGCGGCGCCGGCGTCGAGATCACGTTCGATGAAGGATCGATCAAGGCCGCGCTGCGCGAGGTCGGACCGGACGACCTGGTCGTGCTCGCACCGAGTCACCGCAGCTATATGGACTTCCTGGTCACGTCGCTGCTCTGCTTCGCGCACCCCGGGCTGAAGCTGCGGCTGCCGCGTGTGGCGGCGACCGACGACTTCGCGCGCATCCCGATCGTCGGCCCGGTGCTGAAGGGGGCGGGCGCGTTCTACATCCGCCGCGGCACGGGCGCGCCGGACCCCGCGTTGAACGAGCAGCTCGGCGAGCTGGTGCGCGCCGGCCACTCACTCGAGTTCTATCCCGAAGGCAAGCGCAGCCGCTCGCGCAGGTTCCTCCCGGCGAAGCGCGGCATCCTGCGCGCACTGCAGGGCACAGGGCGACGCACGGTCGTGCTGCCGCTGGCGATCAGCTACGACCGCATTGCGGAGGAGGCGGGATTCCTGCGCGAGCTGGATGGCACCGCCCGGCACCGCGGCGGCCTCGGGCCGCTAGGGCGCTGGCTGATGCAGCTCACGAAGGGCCGCATCCGGCTCGGTCGCACGCACATCCGCTGCGGTACGCCACTGCCGCTGGAGTCGGACACGGATGTGCCCGAGCTCGGCCGCCAGCTGATCGCGGAGCTCCAGAAGAACATCGTCGCCACGACGTTCCACCTGCGCGCGTTCTGTGTCACGCATGCGGCAGCGGGCATCGAACCGGACGCGCTCCAGGCAGAGATCGTGCGCCGCGGCGGGCTCGTCATCGAGAGCCGGCTCGACGGCGCGGACGAAGTGCCGGAGCTGGTTCGCAGGACGTACGAATCGCAGTGGATGCACCTGTTCTACGCGGACGCGCTGGAGCGGTTCGGCGGCGACGGTGCGGTAGCCGCGCACGTGCGCCGCAACGGTTTCTGGTTCCCCGCCGCGTCCACCCACGCCGACGACCTGATGACGCACCGGGTGTTGAAGGCGCTGTTCGAGCCGATCCGTGAGGACTACCGGCGTGTGGCAGCCGAGGTGGGCGCGTTCCCGGTCGAGGGGCTGACCGTGCTCGACGTCGTGCGGCGCCTGCCCGGCTCGTTCCTGCGCGATGTCGAAGACGCGCTCGACGAGCTGGCGGACACGGGCGTGCTCGAGTTCGACGGCGAAAGGTACCGTCGCGCGGAGGGCAGCAGAACGGCGACGGCGGTGGCGGACGGCGGCTCGGCGGGAGCGCGCGGCGCCGTGCGCAGCGCCTCGCTCCATTGAAGGCTGGGAAGCCGGGCTTCCTGGTCACGGGCGGCACAGGGTTCCTGGGCCGCCACGTGCTCTTCACGCTGCGCCGCCTGCAGCCGGACGCGCGGCTGCTGGTGCTGGTCCGCGATGCGGCGGCGTGGCGCGAGCAGGAGTGGACTGCGGAGCT
>DATHVW010000100.1:0-17882 GCA_035461085.1 Longimicrobiales bacterium
AATGAGCTGAAGCAGGTTGTCCGCCTGCTCTGCGGCAATCCCGGGAACGCGCAGGAGATCCTCGCGTTCAAGGTCGATGATGTCCAAAAAGCTAGTATATCCGGCACTCTCGAGGGCCGCCAGTGTGCCGATCGGCAGATCCAGCTCGCGCAGCGGGAAGTCTGCGAGCTCGTATTCCTGCTCGCCACCGCCGAACAGAGCCGCGTCGGCACCGCGCTCGAGCCACTCGCGGCTGCCATACAGGTCGATCTGCCAGCCGATCAGCTGGCTGGCCAGGCGCACGTTCTGACCGTTGCGACCGATCGCAAGCGACAGCTGGTCCTCGTCGACGATCGCGGTGATCACGCGACGCGAAGAATCGCTGATGACCTTTGCCACCTTGGCCGGCGCGAGTGCGCGACGGGCGTAGATCTCCGGGTCGGGATGCCACGGGACGATGTCGATGCGCTCGCCACCCAGCTCGCTCACCACGGCCTGCACGCGCGAGCCCTTCAGGCCCACGCACGCGCCGACCGGATCGATGCTGTCGTCACGCGATGACACGGCGACCTTGGTGCGACCGCCGACCTCGCGGGCAATGCCCTTGATGTCCACGATGCCCTGGTAGATCTCCGGTACTTCCAGCTTGAACAGCGCAGCGACGAACTCGGGCGCGGCGCGCGACAGGATCAGGCGCGGACCCTTCGGCGTCTCCTCGACCCGCTTGAGCACGGCGCGCATCGGCTCGCCCTGCCGGAACCGCTCCCGCGGATTCTGCTCCTTCCACGGGATGATCGCCTCGGCGTCGCGCGACTTGTTCAGCATGATGACCATCTTGCCGCGCTCCACCTGCTGGACCTCGCCGCTCAGCAGATCGCCGACCTTGTTCGCGTACTCGTCACGGATCTTGTTGCGCTCACCCTCACGGACGCGCTGGATGATCCGCTGCTTCGCCGCCATGACCGCGTTGCGGCCGAACTGCATGAAGTCGACGGGGATCTCCTGCACATCGCCCACCTCGAACTCCGGGTCGTCCCAGCGTGCTTCCTCGAGAAGCACCTGCCGTGACGCATCCTCGACTTCTTCGACGACTTCCTTCAGCACCGTGATGTGGATGTCGCCCGCCTCCTCATCGATGATCACCTCGGCCTCGACATTCGGGCCGTAGCGCCGCGCGAGCGCCGCCATGATCCCATCCTTGATGAGGTCATGCAGGTCCGCACGGGACATGTTCTTGTTGGCGATCATCTCGCGGAATGCCGCGAGTACCTGCGTTGCATTAGCCATTCGTATTCTCCATCGCCGGAACCGCGCGTCAGCGCCGGTCACCCCAGCGGAAAACGAGATTCGCCCGCGTGACGTCCGCACGCGGGATGTCCATGGTGGAGCCATCCTTCATGCGCAGCCGGATGTGCTCCTGTCCGTCCACCGTCTCCAGGCCGACCAGCTCGCCCTCGACCCGTTTCGCTCCGTTCGCGAGCGCCTTCGACATCTTCACGGCGACTTCCTGGCCGGCGAACCGGCTGAAATCGGCGGTGCGCACGAGCGGCCGCTCGACTCCCGGCGACGAGACCTCGAGCACGTATCGCTCGGCGATATCCGACGCCTCGTCGAGGTACTCCTCCACCGCGCGGCTGACCCGTGCACAGTCGTCCACCGAGACGCCGGCACCGGGCCCCGACCCCGGCAGATCGACCCGGATGCGCAGGATCGGGCGCGTCTTCGAGCCCGCCTGTTCGAGCTCGACCAGCTCGTAGCCGAGCCCCGCAACCCGCTCCTCGATCTGCCGTTCCAGCTCTTCGGTCATCCTTGTCCCAATAAAAAAGTGGGGGTCCCCCCCCACTTCCTGCGACCGCCACTTCGTACTCCAAGTATAGCGTACTCAGAGGTTTCTATCAACCTGGGGGGCCTGGCTCCGCCTCCTCTTCGATATCGGCCGTGAACTGCACGTCGACGGCACCCTCCAGGGAGCGCGCCGTAGGACATTTCTCACGGTGGCGTGACAATGCCCGCTCCACCTTTTCCCTGCTCCCGGCCGGGATCCGCAACGTGTAGTGGATGTCGATACGTGTCAGTGTGACGATCCCGTCGACGATCTCGTTCGTGGCGGCAGCCGTGGCACCGATCGCGTCCGGAGCCAGTGTGATCCCGCGCGCCTCCAGCGCGCCGTTGAGGGTACCCAGCATTCAGGCGCCGGTAGCGGCGGCAATGTAATCGACAGGCAGCGGCAGGTTCTTCCGGCTGTCGAGCCGGAAATGCTCCCTGATGGGACCGTGCACGCCGAAGTCCACCTCCACGTCCGTCGCGATCCGTGCGCGGCGGTGGTGACCGTCCACCTTCCGTATCTCAGCCCGTGCCGTGTACAGTGGCTCACTCACTGGTCCCTCCGAGTTCACTTGCCCGCCGGATAATCGCGGAGCCGGCGCCCTGGCAGGTCAAGGTACGAGCCGCGCGCCGCCGGCGCAGCATCCTGTGCACCTCACTCACGGATCGACTCCGGTTCATCGGCCTCACCGGGGATGCCGGGCTCGTAGCCCGCGCAGCGGACGACGGGAAGCGGCGGATATCGCGGGAATCGCGCATCGACGCGCGACCGCGAGCACAGCCAGAACCGGGAGCCGCGCCGGCTCTCGATGATGCGGGCGTGGCGGCAGGTCGCACACAGCCCTACGGGCGTCGTCACACGGCGCGTACGGCCACGACGCCGATCTGGCGCTCGGCGCAGCCGCCGCGATGCGAGTAGAACGGCGACGCCCCGTGCCGCGTGCAGAACGCCGACACGGTGACCCGATCGGCCCGGACACCCGCCGCGATGGCGCGCCGCGCCAGCAGCGCGCGCAGATCCACGTGCGAGATGCCGCCTGCGACGTCCATGTCGAGCCCTTCCGGCACCTCCGGTCCGACCTCGAAACAGTCTCCGCAGATCGACGGGCCGAAATGAACATGGAGGTCGGCAGCCTCGGCCGGAAACGATCCCGTCAGCATGGTGACGCCGCGCTCGAGGATGCCCGCGGCAACGCCCCGCCAACCACCGTGCAGCAGCGCCACCGCCCGCGCCCCCGGAGCGGCAATGAAGATGGGTACGCAGTCCGCCACGGACACGGCGAGCAGCGTCCCCGGCTGGCGGGTGATGTGGCCGTCCGCGTCCGGTCCGATGAGGAGTCCGGCGGGAAGAGACTCATGGAGCAGGATCCCGTCGCGATGGACCTGGCGCGCGTGGACCATGGCGTGACAGTCGAGGCGGTCACGCAGATGAAGCCAGCGCGGGATGACCTCGCCCGTCGGTGATGCCCCGAACAGGCTCATGTCGGCATCACTGCCGGTCACGCCCTGCACTACCCAGGGCAGGGTCACGGCCCACTCGCCGTGCGTGTGCAGCCCCGCACCGTCCGGCTCTTCGGCGACCGTCCTTACTCCCTCCGGCAGGGAGGGCGCGACGTTCATCCGATCAGATACCCGGCGACCCGTCACCGACGCCGCTGCCGCCCGACCCGTGGCCCGTAGGGTTTGTCCCGGTGCCCGCGGAGCCCGTATCACCGCCCCCGGCAGTGCCGTAACCGCTCGTGCCCGTCGGCTGATGGCCGCCCTGCGTCATGTGTCGCTCGACCTGGGCGCGCAGCGTGTCGACGTCCGCCTTCAGCGCATCGAACTCGCGTCGCGGCACGAACTCGAGGCGGCCTCGCATGTCGTCGACCGCGTCCTGGGCCCGCCGCATCGCGTCACGGGCGGCGTCCTTCGCACGATCGGGTGACATCTCGCCCCGATCGCTCAAATCGTTGAACGTCTGCTCGATCGCGTCCTTGAACGCGCCGAGAATGCCGCTCACGGCGCGTACGCCCTCGCGGAAGGTGTCGCCGGGATCGGGGCGCTTCTGTCCTGGGTCCGCCATTGTGCCTCCTGTGGTTGCGGCACGCGGCCGCCGGGCGGCTAGTCGCCGCGCGAGTCGGTACGCGTGATGCGCGCGCCGAGCGCGCGCAGCCTGTCGTCGATCTTCTCGTAGCCGCGCTCGATCTGGCCGACATTGTACAGATGACTCTCACCCTCCGCGCCGAGCGCGGCGATGAGCAGCGCCATGCCGGCGCGGATGTCGGGGCTCTCGACGGGCGCGGCGTGCAGGCGCGAGGGCCCCACGACCACTGCGCGGTGCGGGTCGCAGAGCACTATACGCGCGCCCATGCTGATGAGTTTGTCGGCGAAGAACATGCGCGACTCGAACATCTTCTCGTAGATCAGGATCGTGCCGCGGCACTGCGTCGCGACGACGAGCGCAATCGACGTGAGGTCGGCGGGAAAAGCCGGCCACGGTCCATCATCGACCTTGGGGATGTGACCGCCGAGGTCCATGCGGATCACGCGCTCCTGATCCGCCGCCACGAAGAGATCGCGGCCGCGCGGCTCGCAGCGGATACCCATCCGGTCGAACGCGAGCAGAGTCGAGTCGAGGTGTTCGATGGCCGCGTCCTGGATCAGGATCTCTCCGCCCGTAACCGCAGCGAGGCCGATGAACGACCCCACCTCGATGTGGTCGCTGGAGATGCGGAACGTGCCGCCATGCAGGCGGTCGACACCATCGATCTCCAGGATCCCCGTTCCGATGCCGGAGATCTGTGCGCCGAGTCCGTTCAGCATGTGACACAGGTCCTGCACGTGCGGCTCTGCGGCCGAGTTGCGCAGTCGCGTGTGCCCCTTCGCGAGCACGGCGGCCATCACCGCGTTCTCCGTGGCGGTGACGCTCGGCTCATCCAGGAAGATGTCGGCGCCCTTGAGCCCGGTCGTCTCGATCATGTAGCCGCGATCGGCCTTCACCGTGGCGCCGAGCTTGGACAACGCGAGGAAATGCGTGTCCACGCGCCGTCGTCCGATCACGTCACCACCGGGCGGCGGCAGCATCATCCGGCCGACGCGCGCGAGCATGGGGCCGGCGAGCAGGATGGAGGCGCGAATGCGCGCGGCCATGTCCGCGTCCAGGTCTCGCGCACCCACATTCGCGGCGCGGACGCGCACGCGATTGTCGCCCTGCCATTCGACTTCCGCGCCGAGCACTCCGAGCAGCTCGAGCAGCGTGCGCACATCCCGGATGAACGGGACGTTATCCAGCACGACCTCCTCTTCAGTGAGGAGCGTCGCGGCGACGATCGGCAGCGCGGCATTCTTGTTACCAGCAGGGCGGATCGTTCCATTCAGTGGACGACCGCCCTCGACGACGAACTTCGGCATAGAATTATCTCCCGGACCCATGGCCCCCGGCGGGTACGCGCCCCGCACTCGCACAGAACATACCGGCGCGCGGCGCCGTGCGGCAAACGCGCTTGACACTGCTTCCGCAAGCGGTCTAACATCCCGCAATGACGCCACATCCTTCAGCGGTGCTGCGCCTGGCGGTCATCCAGACCGCGCCCGTGCTGCGGGAGCCCGCCCGCAACGCCCGCACGATCGCCGGTCTCGCCGGCGAGGCGGCCGCCGACATCGCACTCACACCCGAGCTCTCCCTTACCGGCTACGACGTCGGTGATGCCGTGCACGGCCTCGCCCGCGGGATCAGTGCCGGGGGCGACATTGGCGAGCCTGCGCTCGGCGCGGTCGCCGGCTACCTGGTCGCCGGCTGCATCGAAGCCGCACCACGCGGACCGTTCAATACCGCCGCCGTGCTCCACGCCGGGCGCGTCCATTTCCGGCACCGGAAGCTCTACCTTCCGACGTACGGCATGTTCGATGAGGGCCGCTGGTTTGGCCGGGGCACCACGCTCGATGTCTGGACCTCACCGCACGGCTGGCGGTTCGGCCTGCTCGTGTGCGAGGACTTCTGGCATCCGGGCCTGATCTACGCGCTGGCCAGCCGCGGCATCGATGCGCTGCTGGTGCAGGCGGCGGCGCCGGGCCGCGGCGCCTGGGAAGGCAGCGACCATGGGCGCTTCGCTTCCATGGATGTGTGGGAACGGATTGCTCGCACTACGGCCCAGCTGTACGGCATCTACGTCGCTCTCTGCAACCGCACCGGAGTCGAGGGCGCCGTGACGTTCGCGGGCGGCTCGCTCGTGGCCGGGCCCGACGGCGGCGTGCTCGCGCGGGCCGCGGACCGAGGCGAGGAGATCCTGGCGGTCGAGCTGCGACGCTCGGCACTTCAGGGCGCGGCGCGACCCTATGCCCATGCGCGTGACGATGACGCGCGTCTCGTCGTGCGCGAGATCCGCCGCGGACTGGAGACCTCGCCGTGAACGCCGTTCGACCGGAGTTTCCCGGGTCGCGCGATCGCCAGGCGACCGCAGCGGCCCTCCGCTCGATCGTGGGCGATGTCGTGGCCGAAGCAGTGCGTGCCGCCGCCGCCGGCGGCGTCGTCGTGCTGGACGACTGGACGCCGGAAGGCGAGCTCGCGTACGAGTGGCTCGTGGCAGCCGTCGGCGAGGCCCGGATCTGGCGCGGAGCCACGGTGGCGAGCAACGTGCAGGGGGTGACAGGGGCTGATGCGCAGGTGCTCGGGGCCTGGCGCTTCGTGCACGAGCACTCGGGACTGATCGCGCATCCGTGCAGCAAGACAGCGCTTCTGCTCGGAGGTCGCCCGCCGCAGGCGGACCTCTTCCCGCTCGGTGACCTCTACGCCTCACAGGTCGCCCGCCTGGCGGGCGGCTGGAGCGTGCCCGAAGATCTTCGCGGGCTCGTCGCCCGTGCCGGCGGTATCGAAGTGCTCGATGCGGCGCTCGCGCGGCTCGTCGATGGACGCGAGCCGGCGGCAGCTGCGCTGGACTCGCTCGACGGCGACATCGCGGGCGAGGTGCTGCGACTCTACGAGCGGGGTCGCTATTACCGGCTGCGGCCGCGGCTGGTACCGAAGCTGGGCGCACGTACGCTCGGTGTTGACCTGTTCGACTGACTGAACGCCGCTGAGGCAGGAGTAACTGGAACCGATGATCGCGATGGTGGCGCTGCAGCTGGATGAGGGTTCGATGGATGCGATTCGCAACATCGCCATCGCGCAGATGGTGATGGCGGCGGTCATGATCATCATCGGCCTGATCGCGATCGGCGGTGCGATCGTGGTCCTGCTCGAGCTGCGCTCCGCGCGCCGGCTGCTACACAACCTCGGCGATACGCTCGATGAGCTGAAGCCGCGGATCGCACCGCTGATCGACCGGACGATCCACATCACCAGCGATGTCGCCGGCATGACGGACAACATCCGACGTCGGGTGGACGACCTGCTGTTCACGACGGAGCAGCTCAACCGCCTCATCCAGCGTGGGGGCGACATGGCCGAGGCACGGATGAAGCGCTTTGCCGAGGTCCTGGACGTCGTCCAGACCGAAGCGGAGGACCTTCTGCTCGACGCCGCCGCCACGGCGCGGGGCGTGCATGAGACAGCGCGGCAGCTGCGCGAGGAGCCGCCGCGTCACAAGCCGCGGCGCAAGCCGTTCGATACACCGATCGACGACGATGAAATCGAGGAGATGTTCGAATGAGAGATCGAGACAACACCGAAGTCTGGACGGCCGTCGCCATTGGCGCGGTCCTGGGGATCGGCACCGCACTGCTGGTTCGGGCGCGGCAGGAAGATGACACGCACGAGATCATCAAGCGCCTGCGGCCGGTGACGCGTGAGGCGAAGAAGGCGGCTGGAAGGGCCGGCAAGGAGTTCGGCCGGCGCGCCCGGCAGGCCGGCGACTCGGGCGAGGAGCTGCTCAGCACGGGGCGCGAGATCATGGACGAGCTGCGCCGCGGCGCGCAGGACATCGTGAAGATGACGCGCAAGGAGCTGCGGAAGGCCGCCCGCGACAGCGTGAAGGAAGCACGCAAGGCGGCGCGGGCCCTGCGCTGAGCGTGCGGGCTCGGAGCGGGCGCGCGGCCCGCAGCCTCGCCGCGGCCGGAGTGGCAGCACTCGCGCTGCTGCTCCTGCTGCCCGACAATGCCTGGGCGTTCGGTCCTGCGACGCACGTCTTTCTCGGCCACAGCCTGCTCGAAGCCCTGGCGTTCCTGCCGGGGCCTCTCGGGTCGCTGCTGCATGCTCACCCGCAGAGCTTCCTGTACGGCTCCATGGCGGCGGACATCTCGTTCGCCAAGAAGTACGTGCAGGCGGGCCGGCACTGTCACTTCTGGCATGTGGGCGAGGAGATCCTGGAAGCGGCCGACAACGACCGGCTGCGCGCCGTCGCCTACGGCTACCTCGCCCATCTCGCTGCTGACACGATCGCACACAACTTCTTCGTGCCGCGCCAGCTCGTGCTGACCAGCTCCACCAAGGCGCTCGGGCACGGCTACTGGGAGCATCGCCTGGACACGCAGCTGGGCGAGCCGTTCGGCAACATGGCGCGCCAGGTCGTGATGGACTACGACCACTCCGAGGCGGACAACCTCTTCGACAGCGTCCTCAGCGGCACGATCTTCTCCTTCGAGACGAACCGCCGGATCTTCCGGGGCATGATCCGCGCGCAGGACAACGAGCGCTGGAAGTCCGTGTTCGACCGGGTGCTCCAGAACTCGCGCTGGGACCTGAGCGGGCCGACGATCGACGGCTACACGTCGCGCGCGTTCGATTTCGTGGTCGATTACCTGCTCCGCGGCCGGGACTCGATGGCCGCGCAGCTGGATCCGGTGGGAGACTTCAACCTGCAGCTCGCGAAGAAGGTGCGCCGCATGGCGCTGCGCGAAGGTGTGGCGACGAACCGGGACGATGTACTGCTCGCGATGGCGGACGACTTCTTCCCGCTACCGGAGCCGGGGCTCGGCTACTGGAACCGGCGCCGGCTGGTCGGCAACGGGTAGGGCGACGCGGCGCGTCAGCGACTCGCGCCGGCATTCCATGCACCAGCGACGCTGCAGCCGCAACAGCCGCAGCAGCCGGTCCGTGCCGCGCGCATGCTGCAGCGGGAGCAGCTCCGCATCGCACAGTGTGCACGCCGCATCGCGCGGGATGAGCAGGTAGACGGCGATCACCGCTAGCAGGATCTTCGACCCGAGCAGGACGAAGAACAGCAGGCTCAAATCGAGCACCATCGCAATCATCGCTCGAGCCGTTCCCGCAGCAATGCCGTGCTCCGTTGCGGATCGGCGGTACCGCCCGAGAGCTTCATGATGTGTCCGACGAAGAATGCCATGATTCTGGTCCTGCCTGCACGATAACTCGCGACTTCTTCCGGAAACTCGGCCAGCGTCCGGTCCACCCACTCCGCGATCCGCGACTCGTCCCGCACCTGCGTCAGCCCGTGTTCGGCCACGACTTCGGCCGCGGGCCGGCCGCTCTCCGCCATGATGGTGAACGCGCGGCGCGCTGCCTGCCTGGACACCCTGCCCTGCTCGACCAGGCGGATCAGATCGGCCAGCGCCTGCGCATCCACGGATACACCCTCAATGCGCGAGTCGTGCCGATGAAGCCAGCCGAGCACCTCGGTCATGACCCAGCCGGCCGCCGCCTTCGCATCCACCCGCTGTGCGACCGCCTCGAAATACGACGCGAGGGCCGGGTCCGCCGTCAGTACCTCGATGTCCTCCGGAGGCAGGTCGTATGCCGCGGCGAAGCGGGCCGCCTTCGCCGCCGGCAGCTCCGGCATGTTACGCCTCACCTCGGCAACCCACGCATCCGTGATCGTCAGCGGCGGCACGTCCGGATCCGGATGAAAACGATAGTCACTGTCGGATTCCTTCCCTCGCGTGCGGCGGGTGCGGCCCGCGCTCGCATCCCAGAGCAGCGTCTCCGGCTCGACCGTGCCGCCCTCCTCCAGTATCCGAGTCTGCCGGTCGATCTCATATTCGAGCGCGTGTTGCACGTGCGCGAACGAATTCAGGTTCTTCAGCTCCGTGCGCACGGCCGGAGCAGCGCGTCCCGGCGCGTTCACAGATACATTTGCATCCACGCGCAGCGACCCGTTCTGCATCTCGCAGTCACTCACCTCGAGGTGGAGCAGCGCGCGGCGCAGACGCGTGAGGAATGCGCGCGTGCCAGCCGCATCGCGCAGATCGGGCTCCGTCACGATCTCGATGAGCGGCACGCCCGCGCGGTTCAGATCGACGGCCGTGCTGCCCGCTACCCGGTCATGCAGGAGCCGTCCGGCGTCCTCCTCGAGATGCAGCCGACGGATGCGGACCGACTCGAACGTCCCATCCGTCGCGAGCGGCCGTGCCGCCTGCGTGATCTGATATCCCTTCGGCAGGTCCGGATAGAAGTAGCTCTTGCGCTCGAACACGCTCGTGCGGTGCACCGTGCAGCCGAGACCCAGGGCCGCGCGCACGGCCAGCGCCACCGCGGCCCGGTTCAGCGCCGGCAGTGCACCGGGCAGGCCGAGACATGCCGGACAGACCTGAGTGTTGGGTTCTGCTGCGGCTGTCGCGACATCGGCGCAGAACAGCTTCGTCATCGTGCGGAGCTGAACGTGAATTTCCAGCCCGATCACCGCTTCAAGCATCATCGCCGCGCGAGCGCCTGTTCGAGAAGTCGTGCTGCCGCGATCATCGCGTCGTCCTGCCATCGTGCAGCGATGAACTGTCCGCCGACCGGCAGACCGTCCGCTGACCCGATCGGCAGCGACATGGCCGGCAATCCCGCCAGGCTGACGGGCGCCGTGAACACGTCGGAGGCATACATGGAGCACGGGTCCGTCAACGCGCCGATAGCGAACGCGGGTCGGGGTGCGGTGGGTGTGAACAGCACGTCGATGCCCGCGCTGAAAGCCTGCTCGAAGTCGCGCGTGATGAGTGCACGTACGCGCTGCGCCGCGTCGTAGTATTCGTCGTGATGTCCGGCCGACAGCACGTACGTGCCGAGCATGATGCGGCGCTTGACCTCGGCCCCGAAGCCGGCCGTGCGTGACGCTTCGACGGGATCGCCCGTGCCGCTCCGACCGCCGTAGCGCACGCCGTCGAAACGCGCCAGGTTCGTGGATGCCTCCGCCGCCGAGATGACAGAATAGACAGGAACAGCATGTCGCGTGTGCGGCAGCGATACGTCGCGGATCGCGCAGCCGGCCCCGCGCAGCGCATCGAGCGCCCGCTCGCACGCGCGACGTACTCCATCGTCCATGTCGTCCGTGAAGTATTCGTGCGGCACGCCGATGACCGGCGGACGGACCGCGTCTGCCTTACCCGACCGATGCGTGCGGCCCGACTTGTCGACAACCCCGGCGTGCGCTTCGATCACGGCTGTCGGGTCGAGCCGGTCCGCACCGCTGATCACGTCGAGGAGCAGCGCTGCGTCGTCGACAGTCCTGCCGAACACGCCGATCTGATCGAGCGACGACGCGAATGCCACCAGGCCGTAACGGCTCACCCGTCCCCAGGTCGGTCGCACGCCGACCACGCCGCAGAACGCGGCCGGCTGGCGCACGGAGCCGCCGGTATCGGATCCGATCGCGGCGGGCACCATGCCGGCCGCGACGGCTGCGGCGGACCCACCCGATGATCCGCCCGCAACGCGGGCGGGATCGTGCGGGTTGCGCGTGGGCCCGAATGCGGATGTCTCCGTCGAGGAGCCCATCGCGAACTCGTCCAGGTTCGTCTTGCCGACGATCACGGCCCCGGCGGCGCGCAGCCGCCGCACGACGGTGGCCTCATAGGGCGAGCGGTAGCGGGCGAGCATCCGTGACGCACACGTGGTGGGCAGGCCGAGCGTGCAGATGTTGTCCTTCAGGGCGACGGGCACGCCGGCGAGGGGCAGGCGCGCGCCCCCCGCGACGTCGTTGTCTGCGCGCTCCGCCTGCGCGATCGCGGCCTCGTAGTCGTAGCTGATGAATGCGTTCAGGCGGTCGGGCCCGGATTCGCCGTTGACGACCGCGGTCATGCACGCACGCGTGACGTCCACCGCGCTCACACCGCCACGCGCGATGTCAGCGAGTGGGCGCAGGTGCGCGCCGTCGCTCATGTCGTGTTGCGGTCGTGGGCCGGCAGTCGCGGGACGGCGAAGAAGCCGTCGCGCCAGTCGGGCGCGAGGTACGATGGCGGCATCGCGAGCGGATCGGCACCGGGCACGTCGGCGCGCAGTTTGGCCACGTCCTCGCCCGCGTCCGCATTTTCACCGGTTGCGGACGCCCCATCTGCATCCCCCGCGGCCGGGGACGCCGCGATCGTGCGCAGCTCCTGCGCGAGCGCGAGTACGTCGCGGAGGTCACCGGCCATGTGCTCGAGCTCGGCGTCCGTGAACGACAGGCGCGCGAGACGGGCAACGGCCCGGACCTCCTCGCGCGTCGGCATCACAGCTCCTTCTGCAGGTTCGCGTATCGCAGCACCACCTTCTTCCGGCCGATCGTGTCGAAGTCGATCGTCGCCTTCAGATCCTGACCGAGGCCGCTCAGGTCGCGGATCACGCCGCGGCCGAACTGCGGATGTCGCACGCGCTCGCCCTTCACGAAGCGCGGCGCCTCCTGTGCGTCCGAGTAGTCGATGTACACGCCATCATCGCTCCCCTCGAATCGGGGTGTCCTGCCGGTCGATCGCGGCCGGTCCCGGTAACCGAGCGATCCGACACCCGCGACCGGGTCGCGTCGCGACCAGCGCGTCTCGCCGGCATGCCGCGCGCGATCGAGCGCGGGCGTCGTCAGCTCATCCGTGAGCGACGACGGCAGCGGATCCAGGAAGCTGGACGGCCGCCCGGGCATCACCTCGCCGGCGCGCCGGCGCGTGCGCGCGTGCGAGATGAATATCTTCCGCTCCGCGCGCGTTATCGCCACGTAGAACAGGCGGCGTTCCTCCTCCAGCGTGTCGGGCTCATCGAACGCGCGCGCGAGCGGAAACAGCCCGTCCTCCATCCCGGCGATGAACACGACGGGAAACTCGAGGCCCTTGGCGTTATGCACGGTCATGAGCGTGACGGCCTGCGCGTCGGGGTCGTGGCGATCGACGTCGGTCAGGAGTGTCACCTTCTGGAGGAACATGTCGAGCGGTGTCGCGTCTTCCGCGCGATCCTCCTCGTCGATGTCCGC
This sequence comes from Longimicrobiales bacterium, assembly GCA_035461085.1. Classification (GTDB taxonomy): domain Bacteria; phylum Gemmatimonadota; class Gemmatimonadetes; order Longimicrobiales; family RSA9; genus SH-MAG3. The sequence goes on from DATHVW010000100.1 coordinate 12,879, forward strand.
GCGAGCATCGAAGTCCGCCGCGCCGGCAATGAGCTCGTTCACGTTCTCGATGCGATCCGCGCCCTCGGGTCCCTCGTCGCGCAGCGCGTCGATCATGCCGATCTCAGCGATCAGCTTTGCCACCAGCTCGCCGACACCGATGTGTGCGGCGAGGGCGGTGTAGCGCTGGATCATGCCGGCGAACGCAATGAAGGACTGAGCGGCACCACCGCGCAGGTCCGGGTGCTCGTCGGCGCGCAGCGACGCCTCGAGCGGGGTCAGTCCGCGCTCCGTCGCCCACTCCATCAGCCTTGCCCGGGACGTGTCCCCTATGCCGCGCCGCGGGTAGTTGATGATCCGGTCGAATGCGCCGGCATCGCGGGGATTCGAGATCAGGCGCAGGTAGGCGAGTGCGTCCATGATCTCGCGCCGCTCGTAGAAGCGGGTGCCGCCCACGATCTGGTACGGCAGGTCACGGCGGCGGAACGCCTCTTCCATGGCGCGCGACTGCGAGTTCGTGCGATAGAGCACCACGAAATCACGCAGCGTCAGGTCAGGGCTGCGGCGCGTGCGCGCCTCGATCTCACCGCCGATCCAGTCGGCCTCATCACGCTCGTCGAGCGTCGATACGATCGTGATCAGATCGCCCGGGCCGGCATCCGTCCGGAGGGTTTTGCCCTTGCGCTTCGTGTTCTTCGAGATGACCGCATTGGCGGCATCCAGGATGCGCGCGGTCGAGCGATAGTTCTGCTCGAGACGGATGATGCGGGCGTCGGGAAAGTCCTTCTCGAAATCGAGGATGTTGCGGATATCGGCGCCGCGCCAGCCGTAGATCGACTGGTCGTCATCGCCGACGACCATGAGGTTGCCGGCATCCTCTCCTGCCGTGAGCAGCTGGAGGAAGACGTACTGCGCGTGGTTCGTGTCCTGATATTCATCGACCAGCACGAAGGAGAAGCGCGCGCGATACGTCAGCCGGATCTCCTCGTGCTCGCGCAGCAGTTCCACCGGCTTCACGAGCAGGTCATCGAAGTCGAACGCATTCTGCTCGCGCAATGCCGCCTCGTACGCCGGGTAGACCTCGGCCACGATGCGCGAGAACTGGTCTCCTGCGGTCTTCTCGTAATGCGACGGCGACACGAGCTGGTTCTTGGCCGACGAGATCGCACCGTGCACCGCCTTGGGGTTCCAGCGCTTCGGTGAGTGCCTCAGCCGCTCCAGCGTGCGCTTCGTCTCACGCAGCGCTTCGTCCGCATCGTAGATGGTGAAGTTCGGCGTCCAGCCGAGTCGCGTCGCATGGCGGCGGAGCAGCCGTGCGCCGATCGAGTGGAACGTGCCGACCCACATCCCCGCTGGCTCGCGCCCGAGCAGCCGGCGGATGCGCGTACGCATCTCGGCCGCCGCCTTGTTCGTGAACGTGACGGCAAGGATCGAGGACGGATCGACACCATGTTCATTGATCAGGTGCGTGATCCGCGTCGTGAGCACGCGCGTCTTGCCGGAGCCCGCGCCGGCAAGCGTGAGGATCGGTCCCTCGAAGTGCTCGACGGCGCTGCGCTGTTCGGGGTTCAGGCCGTTCAGGTAATCTGCTTCCATTACGTCTTCGCGACGGGCAGTACCACGTCGAACACGGTGCCGCCGCGCTGGCGGTTGTGCAGCGTGATACGGCCGTGATGCAGCTCCTCTACGATGCGGAGGCTGAGCGAGAGGCCCACGCCCCAGCCGCCTGCCTTGGTGGATACACCCGGCTCGAAGATGCGGTCACGCACGGCGGGCGCAATGCCGGGACCGTTGTCCGTGATAACCAGATGGAGCGAGTCGCGGCTGCTGTTCGCGACCGGTGGTGCCCCGCCCCGCATCGCCATGAACGAGATGCGACCGCCGCGCCCTGCGAGCGCATCGATCGCGTTCTTGATGATGTTCTCCAGCGCCCACACGAGCAGCACCTGGTTCGCGCGGATCGCCGGCAGGTCGGGATCGATGCGCGAGCGGAGCGTGATCCCCTTCCCCAGGTGCGGCAGGCGCGGCCGGAAATACGAGACCAGCTCATTGACGACGTCGGCCGCTGCAATACGCTCCAGGGCGGGCGGCTTGCCGATCAGCTCGAAGCGGCGCGACACACGCTCCAGTCGCTCGACGTCGGACTGCATCATGCGGCCGATGTGGTCCGTGTCGGCCATGGCCGTGCGTTCGTCGGCCGTGAGCTGCAGCACCTCCACCCAGCCGGACAGCGATGAGAGCGGCGTCCCCATCTGGTGCGCCAGCTCGCGCGCCATCGCCGACCACAGTCGCTCGCGCTGCGCCCGGATGTCCGCGCGCATGATCATGAGCGCCACCACGATCAGGAGACCGCCCGCACCGACCTGCAGCCAGGGAATGAAACGCAGCCACGACAGCACGGGCGGATCACCGAATACCATGAAGCCGCCGCCCTGCACCGGCGCGCGGTTGCGCGGACGCCGCGCGGCCAGCAGCTCGGCATACTCGATCACCTCGGCGATGCCGTCCGCCGTGCGCAGGTCGTAATCGAACGGCAGATTGTTCGCGTAAGCCGGCTCGCCGGCGGCGTCGAACATGATGATCGGTACCTGCAGGTTGGCCAGCTGCGCCTGCACGGCGTTCAGTGCGCCCGGCGCTCCGCCCTCGATGTCGCCCGCCAGACCACGCTGCACAATGGAGTAGACCTGCGAATGGATGGCGGCCTCGCGTCGGATCTCGCGAACCAGATACTGGGTGTAGATCAGGTAGGAGGCGAGGACGAAGAGGGAGATCACGGCCAGCACAGCCGGCCAGGAGCGGCGGTTCATGCCGCCGCTCAGGCTGTGATCCGGTCCGTGCCCAGATACTCCGCGACGGCTTCGGGCAGGTGGATGCTGCCATCCGCCTGCTGGTACGTCTCCAGCAGTGCAATCAGGGTGCGCGGCATGCCCATCGCCGAGCCGTTCAGCGTATGGACGAACTCCGGCTTCGCGCCCGGCGCGGACCGGAACCGTATGTTGGCGCGGCGCGCCTGATAGTCGTTGTACAGCGAGCAGCTCGATACCTCGAGCCACCGCCCCACACCCGGTGCCCACACCTCGAGATCGTACGTCTGCGCATTCGCGAATCCGAGATCGCCGCCCGCGAGCAGCAGCACGCGATAACGCAGACCGAGCCGCTGGAGCACCGCCTCCGCGTGCCCCGTCAGCTCGTCCAGCGACGCACGACTCGCGTCCGGCCGCTCGAACCGCATCAGCTCCACCTTGTCGAACTGATGCAGACGCAGCAGGCCGCGCGTGTCCTTGCCGTGCGACCCCGCCTCGCGGCGGAAGCACGGTGTGTACGCCACGTACCGCTTCGGCACGTCACCCCCGTCGAGCAGCTCGCCCGCATGGATGTTCGTCACCGGCACTTCAGCCGTCGGAATCAGGTAGAGATTGTCGCCGGCGACGTGGTACATGTCATCCGCGAACTTCGGCAGGTGGCCCGTGCCCAGGGCGGCCGCCTCGTTGACGACGAACGGCGGCGACACCTCGGTGTAGCCGTGCTCGGTGACGTGCATGTCGAGCATGAGATTGATGAGCGCACGCTCGAGCCGCGCGCCCATGCCGACGTACAGGGGGAAGCCGCTGCCGGCGATCTTCGTGCCGCGCGGCAGGTCGAGAATGCCCAGCTGCTCACCCAGGTCCCAGTGCGGCTGCGGCGCAAATTCGTAATCGCGCTCCTCGCCCCACTCGCGCACCACCTGGTTCGCCTCTTCGCCGCCCGCCGGCACCTGCTCTTCCGGCAGGTTCGGAATGTTGAGCAGCAGATCCCGCAGCTGGTTCTCGATCTCGGCCAGCCCCGACTCGCGCGCACTCATCCGCTCGCCCAGATTGCGCATCTCCAGGATCAGCGGTTCCGCCTCATCGTGCCGGCCCGCCTGCTTCAGCCGGCCAACCTGCGGTGAGACCTCGTTGCGCCGCGCGCGCAGACCGTCCACCTCACTGATCAGCGAGCGCCTCTGCCCGTCCAGCTCCAGCAGCTGATCGACCGCAGCCGTGTACTCCTCCCTGCCCCGCACGCGCAGCCGCGCTCGCACGAGATCCGGCTCATCCCGGATCTGCCTCAGATCCAGCATGTCACCCCTCGGGCGGCACGAACGAACGGTTGTCGCAATAAGGATTGACGACGATCTCGAATCGCAGCGTGCCGGCTGTCTCGTCGATCGTCACCGGCCGCAGCTTCGCGTAGCGATAGCCGCTCGATACACCGCCGCACGACGCCCGCCGCGAGCGCACCAGATACACGTCACCCTCCCGCAGCGCGATCGGCTCGGCCGTGAACGCGGACGTGTCACGCGGCGCCTCCTTCACATCGTCCAGCACCCGGTCACGCAGCACGCCAACGCGCGCACGGGACTCGAGACCCTCGAACGACGCGGCAGGTGCCAGTGCAAGGCCGCCGCCCAGGTCCACCAGCGCGATGTCCCAGTTCCCCGTGACCCCCGGCGCCTCCAGCGGCAGTGCGGCCACCGGCAGACTCGTGATGTCCACTGCGCTCGCCCGGCCAATGTGCTCGCCGCGCGATGCGCTGAACACCAGCACCGTGTCCGGATCCGCGTTCCAGAGCGCCGGACCATACGGATCGTCACACGCCGCGACGATCAACACTGCCAGTGGGACCAGCCGCTTCAGCCTGTGCACGAGACCGCCTGTCATTCTGTAATTCATCATTATTCCGGAACCGCGAAGGTTACCCGCCGCGGAGCCCTGGTGTCAAGGTGGAACATACGCTGTCGCATTGACTTGCCTGCGCGCGGGTCGCTACACTTCCGCGCGCTGATCGCGCCCGGCGGGCGCACTCTGCCACGGCCGCGCGTCCTGCCCGGACACGGGGGGCATGAATCTGGCACGACCGCACAGCAACCTGAAACCGGGATCCGCAGCGACTGCATGGCCTCGAGTGCCGAACATTCACGAAACATACTCGTAATCGACGACGAGCCTTATATTGGCAGGATCATCCAGCTCAAGCTGGAGGCCTCGCCCTATCACGTCGACGTGT
>DATHVW010000101.1:0-24874 GCA_035461085.1 Longimicrobiales bacterium
CTTCCAGCGCATCGTATGGGTATACCAGCACGCCCGCGGCGTGCCCCTCGATGAATGACAATGAAGTTCTTCGCATTACTACTACAGCTGTCCACCCGATCAATTGAGGTCATATGAGCGGCACCGAAGTCAGGCCCGCACAGGGTAAGCTCGGCGTCCTGCTGCCCGGCATGGGCGCGGTCGCGACCACCTTCATCGCAGGTGTCGAAGCCGTGCGCCGTGGCATGGCGGAGCCGATCGGCTCGCTGACGCAGCTCGCGCACCTCCGGCTCGGCAAGCGCACGGACAATCGCAACCCGCTCATCCACGACTTCGTTCCGCTCGCGGGGCTGAACGACCTGGTGTTCGGCGGCTGGGATCCGATTCCGGACAACGCCTACGAGAGCGCATTGAACGCGGGCGTGCTCAACAAGTACGAGCACATCGAGCCGATCGCCGATTTCCTGAAGGGCATCAAGCCGATGCCCGCCGTGTTCGACAACCGCTACGTGACGCGCATCGATGGCACGAACGTGAAGACGGGCGCCACCAAGCGCGACCTGGGCGAGCAGCTGCGCCAGGACATCCGCGACTTCAAGGCCGAGCACGGCTGCGACCGTCTCGTCATGGTGTGGTGCGCATCGACCGAGGTGTTCCTCCAGCCGTCCGACGCGCACATGTCGCTCGAAAAGTTCGAGCGGGCGCTCGACTCCGATGACCCCGCGATCGCCCCCTCCATGCTGTACGCCTGGGCCGCCATCATGGAAGGCGTACCGTTCGCCAATGGCGCACCGAACCTGACCGTCGATTTCCCGGCCATGCAGGAGCTCGCGAAGCGTGAGGGCGTGCCGATCGCCGGCAAGGACTTCAAGTCCGGTCAGACCATGATGAAGACGATCCTCGCGCCCGGCCTCAAGGCGCGCATGCTCGGTCTCTCCGGATGGTTCAGCACCAACATCCTCGGCAACCGCGACGGCGCGGTGCTCGACGATCCGCAGTCGTTCAAGACGAAGGAGGAGTCGAAGCTCGGCGTCATCGAGCACATCCTCCAGCCGAAGCTGCATCCCGAGCTATACGGCAACGTGTACCACAAGGTCCGCATCGAGTACTACCCGCCTCGTGGTGACAACAAGGAAGGCTGGGACAACCTCGACATCTTCGGCTGGCTCGGCTATCCGATGCAGATCAAGGTCGATTTCCTGTGCCGCGACTCCATCCTCGCGGCGCCGATCGTGCTCGACCTCGCCCTGTTCATGGACCTCGCGCACCGCTCCCGCATGAGCGGCATCCAGGAGTGGCTCTCGTTCTACTTCAAGTCGCCGATGACGGCCCCCGGCCTGTATCCGGAACATGACCTGTTCATCCAGCACATGAAGCTGAAGAACACGCTGCGCCACATCATGGGCGAGGACCAGATCACGCACCTGGGGCTGGAGTACTACGAAGAGACGGTGGAAGCCTCCTGAGCGTGAACGAAACCGGGATCGGGAGCGTTGACGTGAGCGGGAGCGGGGACGAAAAAAGAACCTGTCCGCTTCGCGGCCCGGTACTCCCGCTCCCGGAATAAAGCCGTGTTCCTGGTGTTCGAGGGTGTCGAAGGGTCGGGCAAGTCCACGCAGGCACGGCTGCTCGCCGAGTGGCTGACCGGTGCCGGGATCGCGCACGTGCTCACCCGGGAGCCGGGCGGTACGCAGGTCGGCGAGGAGATCCGGCGGGCGCTGCTGCACGGCGGCGACGTGCCTGTGCGCACGGAGCTGCTGCTGATGGTGGCGGCCCGCGCTGCATTCGTGGAGCAGGTCGTGCGGCCGGCGCTCGCACGCGGCGACGTCGTGATCGCCGACCGGTACGAGCTTTCATCGTTCGCGTACCAGGGATACGGCCGCGGGTTGGCTCTCGAGGACGTGCGCCGCGTGAACGCGTTCGCGACGGGTGGCGTACGCCCGGACCTGACGATACTTCTCGACGTCGAACCGCAGGAAGGTGCGGCCCGGCGGCAGCGCGCGGGCGCGGCGGCCGACCGGATCGAAAGCGCGGGAGTCGATTTTCACCGTGCGGTTGCCGGGGCATATCGCTTGCTCTCGGAAACCGAGAAGGATGTAGCGGTGGTCGCCGGTGACGCGTCGCCGGAGGCCGTTCATGCGCGAATCCGGGGGCTTCTGCGGGATCGATTTCCAGAAACATTCCCGCCGGCCGAGGGTTAGACAGACAGTACGTACTGGCAGGTTTTGCGTCCTGGAGGACGGATGAAGATCAATCGTACCATTCTGGCCCCGGTGCTGGTCGCTGTGACGGCGATGGCGACGGGTGGCTGGTTCCTGCAGCGGGGCATGGGGCAGGAACGGAACGTCTACGCGAACGCGCGCCTGTTCGAGGACGTGCTGCGGTTCGTGTCGGAGAGCTTCGTGGACTCGAAGGAGTCCTCGGACCTCTATCGCATGGCAGTGGACGGCATGCTCGAGCAGCTGGGCGATCCGCATACATCGCTGATGCTCGCGGAGGACTACGAGCGCCTGCGGCTCCAGACGCAGGGCGAGTATGGCGGCATCGGCGTCTCGATCGATCGCCGCAGCGGGTGGATCACGGTCATCAGTCCGCTGCCCGGCACGCCGGGCGCGCGAGCGGGTCTGCAGGCGGGCGACCAGATCATCGAGGTGAACGGCGAGTCGACGCGGGACTGGGACACGGACCTGGCGGTGAGCAAGCTGCGCGGGCCGAAGGGCAGCCCGGTGGACATCCTGATCGCGCGCGGCGGCGTGGATGAGCCGATCCCGATCCGGATCGTGCGGGAGGAGATCCACATCCAGGCGGTGCCGGCTTCGTACATGCTCGATGGCAACGTCGGCTATGTGGAGCTGACGTCGTTCAGCGAGAGCTCGACGACGGAGCTGCGCGATGCGATCCGCGGCCTGGTGGACGAGGGCGCACGAGGCGTGATCCTGGACCTGCGCGGCAATCCGGGCGGGCTCCTGGACCAGGGCGTCACTGTCGCCGATCTCTTCCTCGAGCGCGGGCAGACGGTGGTCGAGACGAAGGGTCGCGCGGCGAACCAGAACCAGCGGGCGGCGGCGCGCACCCCCGACCAGTTCCCGGGACTGCCGGTCGTGGTGCTGGTGGGGCCGCAGAGCGCGTCGGCGTCGGAGATCGTCGCGGGTGCGCTGCAGGACCATGACCGTGCGCTCGTGCTCGGACGCACGACGTACGGCAAGGGATCCGTGCAGTCGCTCTACCCGCTCGAGGACAACAACTGGCTGAAGATCACGACGGCGCGCTGGTACACGCCGATCGGACGCAGCATCCAGAAGCCGTACGGCATCGATGCGCATCTCGTGGAGGATGAGGTGGGCGAGCCGGCGGAATCGGATACGGCGGCGAAGCCGTCGTACAAGACGGATGCGGGCAGGACGGTGTACGGTGGCGGCGGCATCCACCCGGACCTGGTACTCGCGCCGGATACGACGACGCTCGAGGAGCGGCAGTTCATCCAGGCGATGCAGCAGCACTTCTCCGATTACATCAATGCGCGGCTGAGCTTCGCGGTGGCGTACCTGCGCCAGAATCCGAATCTGCGGCCGGGCTTCGAGGTGACACCGCAGATGCTCGCCTCGTTCTATGAGGCGATCGTGGCGGGTGGCGTGGAAGTGGAGCGCGAGCTGTACGACAGCGCGGCCCGCTGGGTGGCGAATGACCTCGGTGTCGAGATCGCGTACTCGAAGTGGGGCCAGGAGGCGGCGCGCCAGCGCACGAACGCCGGCGATCCGCAGGTGGAGGCCGCGGCCGAGCTGCTGCGGCGCGCGACGACTCCGGAGTCGCTGTTCGCGCTCGCGCAGAATCCGGGCGCGCTGGGCCTGTCCGGGACCCAGCCGGGACCGGGATCACGTTGAGCGGAGGGGTGGCGCGACCCCGATGACTGCCGCGGCGCTGCTGGCGCTGATCGTCGTCGGGTTCGCTGTCGGGTTCCTCGCCGGCCTCGTCGGGATCGGAGGAGGGGTACTCATAGTACCCTTCCTCTATTTCTTTTACGCCCACTCGGCGTGGAGTGGTGTGAGCATCCCGCCTGCGCTGCACGCGACGGTCGCGCACGCGACCAGCCTGTTCATAATCATACCGACCGCAATGGCGGGAACGGCGACGTACGCGCGCAATGGACTCGTGGCGTGGCGCACTGCACTGCCGGTCGCGGTATTTTCCATGGTGCTTGCAGCCGTGGCGGCGAAGCTGGCGACGAGCATGCCGCCCGAGCTGCTCAAAGTGGGCTTCGGCACGTTCCTGGTCTTTACCGGCATTCAGCTGCTCACGCGCCGCGCCGCACACGTCAGCGGGCCGCCGCGCAGCAACCTGATCGCGGCCGGTGCGACTGGAGCGCTCGTCGGCATCTTCTCCGCACTGCTCGGAGTCGGCGGCGGCCTCGTGGCCATTCCCATGCTGATGTACGTGGTGCGCCTGGACATTCGACACATTGCCGCGACATCGCTGGCGATCGTCGCGTTCGCCGCCACCGCCGGGACCGTGACGTACATGCTCACCGGCGCAGGCACGGCGGGGCTGCCGCCCGGCAACGTCGGCTATGTGCATGTTGCTGCCGCACTGCCCATGCTGCCCGGAGCGGTGCTGGCGGCGCGGTGGGGCGCGCGACTGAACCAGCGACTCGACGCGAGGAAGCTGCGCTGGCTCTTTGCCGTGATGTTCGCCGCGCTCGGCGCCAATCTCGTGATCCGCAACCTTCCGCTGCTGCTGAACGGGTGAGTCCCGGCAGCGGCGTGCATCCCCGCGCCGAGCACCCCGCGGTATCGCCGACCGCAGCGCTCGTGGTCGCCGTGTTCGCAATCAGCTGGGCTGGTCCGCTGGTGCGGTTCGCGTCGGCGCCGGCCCTCGCCGTGTCCGCGTGGCGACTGCTTCTGTCGGTGGCGTTCATCGCGCTCGTGCTGCTTGTCCGCCGGACACCGGTGCCGCGCCTCTCGCAGCGGGACTGGCTGCTCGCCACGGCCGCGGGTCTGTTCCTGGCCATGCATTTCTGGAGCTGGATCGCATCGATCAGTCTCACGACAGTGTCCAGCTCCGTCGTCCTCGTGTCCACACAGCCGGTGTTCGTTGCACTCCTCTCCGGCGCGGTGCTCGGCGAGCGCGCCACTGCGCGGCAGTGGGCGGGAATCGCGGTCGCCGTCACCGGCGCCGTCATCATCGCCTGGGGTGACTTCGGCCTCGGCGCGAGCGCGATTCTCGGTGACGCACTCGCGCTCGCGGGCGCACTGTTCGTTTCGATCTACTACGTCATAGGGCGGCGGCTCCGGCTGCAGATGGACCTGTGGTGGTACATCTTCATCATCTATGGCATCGCGGCGCTGGCGCTCGTGCTCGCCATCGGTATCATGCCCGGTGTTCCGCTGACCGGGTTTCCCCGCCGCGACTGGCTGATTTTCGCGGCCCTCGCCGCCGGTCCCATGATGCTCGGACATACTGCCGTGAATTATGCATTGCGGTACGTGCGGGCGTACATCGCGAACATTGCGATTCTCGGCGAGCCGATCGGGGCCACACTGATTGCGTGGCTGCTGCCCGCTATAGCGGAAGTGCCGGGTCCACAGACAATGGTGGGAGGCATGCTCATCCTGGCCGGTATCGCCGTAACCGTCATCAGGCGGAGCCCCGTCGATGCAGGACCGGAGCACGCATGAGAGATCCCCACCCAGCCATGTCCCGCTCCGGCTGCGGGAGCGAACGTAGGAGTCGAGCGTGAGATCGAACGGGAACGGTGCGTTCGTGGAGGTGCTGCGCGGTGGATTCGTCGAGTCGGTGCACCGCGTGAGCGTGGCGGTGGTCGATCCGGGCGGTGAGCTGCGCGCGCACGCCGGCACTCCCGACATGGTGGTGTTCGCGCGCTCTGCCGTGAAGCCGGTGCAGGCCGTACCGTTGGTCGCCGATGGCGTCGCCGACCGTTTCGGCTGGGGTGACGCGGAGCTGGCGCTGGCGTGCGCCTCGCACAGTGGCGAGCCGCGTCACGTGGAGGTCGCGCGGGGGATGCTCGCCAGTCTCGGCCTGGGCGAGGACGCGCTGGCGTGCGGAGCGCATGCGCCCTTCAACGCGGCTGCCGCGCGGGATCTGAGCGATCGAGGGGAGAAGCCGACACGGCTGCATAACAACTGTTCGGGCAAGCACGCCGCGATGCTCGGCCTGGCGGCTCTGCACGGCTGGCCGCTGCGCGGCTATCATGAGGCCGAGCACCCCGTGCAGCAGCGCATGCTGCAGGAGATCTCACACTGGAGCAGTGTGACGGCGGACCGCATCGATGTCGCCGTGGATGGCTGCGGCGTTGCGACGTTCGCGCTGCCGCTCAGTGCGCTGGCGCTCACATTCGCGCGGCTGGCCGTGGCAGCGCGCACGGATAGCCCCGCGGCGCGGCTGATCCACGCCATGCAGACGTTTCCGGAGCTGGTCGGCGGGACCGACCGGCTGTGTACGGAGTTGATGCGGACGACGCGGGGCCGCATCTTCGCCAAGGTCGGCGCGGAAGGGGTTTACTGCGCCGGCGTACCCGGCGCGGAGATCGGTGTGGCGCTCATGGTCGAGGACGGCGCGAAGCGCGCGGCCGAGCCGGCACTCATCGAGGTGCTGCGGCTGCTTGGACTGCTCACGGAAGAGGATATGGGAGACCTGGACAGGTACGCAGGGCCGGACGTCACGAACACGCGAGGTGAGATTGTGGGCTCGCTGCGCTCCCGCATCACGCTGGAGACCGGCCATGGATGACGCGACGCGCGCACTGATCGACATATCGGCCGCCCTCGCGGGCGGCTCCGCCGGCCGGCTGGACTCCTCGCTGCGTGCCGCCGTCGGTGTCGCAACGCCCGAGGCCATCGAGGAGGCGCTGCTGCAGACCTACCTCTTCCTCGGCTATCCCGCTGCGCTCCGCGGCCTGGCCGCCTGGCGTCGGGTCAGCGGGATCCCGGCGCTCGGCACGCCGGCGAAGGATTTCAAGGAATGGGAGCGGCGCGGGACTGAGATATGCGCCCGCGTGTACGGTGGGCAGTACGAGAAGCTCCGTGCGAACATCGCGGCACTGCATCCGGACATGGAGCGCTGGATGGTCGTGGAAGGCTACGGCAAGGTGCTCGGTCGCCCGGGCCTCGACCTCATCACGCGCGAGCTGTGCATCGTTGCCGTGCTCGCCCCGCAGGATGCCGGGCCGCAGGTCTACTCGCATCTGCGCGGCGCCCTCAACGCCGGAGCCGAAGAGGCCGAGGTGGACGAGGCCGTGCGCCGCCTCCTCGCCTCACTGCCGCCCGAACGGGCGCGCATGCTGAGCGAGCAGTGGAACGCCGTCCGCGCGCGTCGCGCGGCGAGTCAGAAGGATCAGGACTGAGATGTTCGTTGATTATACCGAGATTCAGGTCATAGCCGGCACGGGCGGCTCAGGCGCAGAGGCATTCCGTCGCGAGATGGGCGTCGCGCACGGCGGGCCGTCGGGCGGCGACGGTGGCCGGGGCGGCAACGTCATCCTGCGCGCGGACGCGCAGCTGTGGACACTGCTCGACCATCGCTACCAGCAGCACTATCGAGCGGAGCGCGGCCAGCATGGTCAGGGCAAGAACCGCACGGGTCGCGATGGCGAGGACATGGTCGTGCGCGTGCCGGTGGGAACGGTCGTGCGCGATGCCGAGACGGGCGATGTCATCGGTGAGCTGACCGAGTCCGGCCAGGAGATCATCGTCGCGCACGGCGGCCGCGGCGGCCGGGGCAACGCACAGTTCGCTACGCCGACCCGACAGGCACCGCGCTACTGGGAGCCCGGTGCGGAAGGCGAGGAGCGGCGCATCGCGCTGGAGCTGAAGCTCATCGCGGATGTGGGGCTGGTCGGCCAGCCGAACGCCGGCAAGTCCACGCTGCTCGCAGCCGTCTCGGCGGCCACGCCCAAGGTCGCGGACTATCCGTTCACGACGCTCACGCCGAATCTCGGGGTGGTGTCGCTGAGCGGCTCGCGCACGTTCGTGATCGCCGACATCCCGGGCATCATCGAGGGTGCGCACGAGGGGAAGGGCCTCGGCCATCGCTTCCTGCGGCACATCGAGCGCACCCGCACGCTGGCCTATCTCATCCCCCTCGACATCGAGGATGTGCAGGCGGAGTACGAGCTGCTGCGCGGTGAGCTGCGTCGCTACTCCGAGGAGCTGGCCGACAAGCCGCACTGCATCATCATCACGAAGACCGATGTGCTGGCCCCCGGCGAGGAGCCGCCGCGCATCGATGCTCCGGACGCGTGGGGCCAGTTCGCGATCTCGTCCGTCGCGCGCCGCGGTCTGACGGAGCTGCTCGAGGCGCTGTGGCTGCGCGTGCGCGATGTCGTGGCGGAGGAGGAGCCGGAAGAGGAGCTGTACCGGCCGTGACCGACGCACGCGATCGTGCGGAGCTGGTCGCGCAGCTCACACTGCTCGCGACGCCGGGCCTGCCACAATCGGTCGCGCTGAGGCTGCTGGAGAAATACGGCAGTGCGCGGGCTGCGTGCACACGACTCCACGCCGTGTGCGGCGCTGGTGTCGCATCGGCCGCACGATCACGGCGTGTGCAGGACCGCGTGCAGGACGCGCTGCGCGTGATAGACTCCGACCACATCCATGTCATCGCGCATGGCGACGCGCTGTATCCCGAGCTGGTGCGGCTGCGGCTCGGCGCGCACGCGCCACCCGTACTGTTCGCGCGCGGCGCTCTCGAGCTGCTCGCTGCGCCCGGCATCGCCATCGTCGGGTGCAGGAAAGCGAGCGAGTACGGCCTCGACCTGGCCGATCAGATCGGCGGCGGGGTCGCGCGGGCGGGCGGCTGCGTGGTGAGCGGACTCGCGCTCGGGATCGATGCCGCTGCGCATGCCGCCGCCCTCGAGGCCGGCGGCACGACCATAGCCGTGCTCGGCTGCGGCATCGACATCCACTATCCCCGACAGAACACCGGCCTCCAGGATCGCATCGCGCGCGAGGGGCTCCTCTTGTCGGAGCTGTTACCGGGTCAGACGCCGCGCCAGCATACGTTCCCTCATCGCAACCGGATCATTGCCGCGCTGTCCGTCGCGGTGGTCGTGGTGGAGGCAGGAGAGAAGAGCGGCGCGGTCGCGACGGGCAATCATGCGGCGAACCAGGGCGTGCCGGTGTACTGCGTGCCGAACGCCATTCACCTGCCCAACGCGCAGGGCATCTTCAGCCTGATCCGCGACGGCGCGCACACGTACACGGGTCTGCGGGACCTGCTGGAGGTCAACGGTCTCATCCGCCTCGGTGATTCCGTCCCGATGGACCTCTTCGACGAAAGCCCTCCGGCCAATGCGGTGCACGCACGGCTGTGGCGGGCCCTGGAAGCCGGGCCTGTCCACGCGGACGCCCTTGCCCGGGCCGCCGGAGTCACGCCCACCGCGGCGCTCGTCGCGCTGCTCGAGCTGGAGCTCGATGGCCGCGTCCGGCAGCTTGCCGGCCACCGCTTCGAGCGCCGGCGCGAGCGAATGCAGCGCGCGTGAGATCCGCGGACGCTGACCGCAACGTACAACCTGCTGGCGGGTAACATCGTACGTGAATCCCGAGCATCTTTACATCCACGTCCCGTTCTGCCTGCGGCGCTGCGGCTACTGTGATTTCGCCGTCACGGCCACCCGTGTCGCGCCCGTCGATGCCTGGCTCGAAGCCGTCGCGGCCGAGCTCGAGCTGCGCCAGCGTGCGGGCAGCTGGGACCGGCTGGAGCTGCTGACACTCTACGTCGGCGGCGGTACTCCGTCGCTGCTCGGGGTCGGCGCCATGAACAGGCTGGCCGACGTGGTCTCGCGCTTCGCCACCTGGAATGCTCGGTCCGTCGAGTGGACTGCCGAGGCCAATCCGGAGAGCTTTACTCCCGAGCTCGCGGCCGACTGGGCCGCGGCCGGCGTCAACCGGATCAGCCTGGGAGCCCAGACGTTCAGCCCCGAGGCACTGGCCTGGATGGGCCGCATGCACGGGCCCGAGGGGCCGGGACGCGCCGTCCAGGCCGCGCGCGAGGCCGGCATCGACAACATCAGCCTCGACCTGATCTTCGCCCTGCCGTCGCGCCTGCAGCGCGACTGGGCCGCCGACCTCGAGCGGGTGATCGAGCTGGACCCCAGCCACGTGTCGCTCTACGGCCTCACCGCCGAGCCGGCCACGCCCCTCGGCCGGTGGGTCGCCAGCGGCCGCGAGGCGATGGCCGACGAGGATCGCTATGCCGAGGAGTACCTGCTCGCGACGGAACGCCTCGGCGCCGCAGGCTTTGTACATTATGAGGTGTCCAACTTCGCCAGGCCGGGTGCGGAGAGCCGTCACAACCAGGCGTACTGGCGCCACCGCCCCTACATCGGACTGGGGCCGGGGGCGCATTCGTTCGAGCCGCCGGTGCGGTCGTGGAACGTGCGGGACTGGGCAGAGTACAGGCGGCGGCTGGTGGACGGGGTGTCGCCGGAGGAGAGCCGTGAGGAGCTGGGGTCGGCGGATGTCGCTCTCGAGCAGGTGTGGCTGGGCCTGCGCGCCTCGGAGGGCCTGGAGCTGGCGGGGCTGAGCGCGGCGCAGCGGGCGCGGGCGGGGGAGTGGGAGGCATCGGGGCTGGCGAGTCAAAGCGGTGGGGTAGTGCGTCTGACGCGGCAGGGCTGGCTGCTGCTCGACCGTCTGGCGGTGGAGCTGGAAGCGGTGCGCGGTTGACGCGGTCTTTGCAACATCGCCACATTTCATGGTTTGCGGGAGAATTGCGAAGCCGGTGATGAGATGAGCCACAGCGGTCTGACGGAGCGTGAGGAGCAGATCCTCGACGCGGTGATCCGGACGTACGTCGAGACGGCGGAGCCTGCGGGGAGCAGGACCGTCGCGCGTCGTCACGGTCTCGGCGTGTCTCCGGCCACGATCCGCAACGCGATGTCGGACCTGGAGGAGAAGGGCTTCCTCTTCCACCCGCACACGTCGGCCGGGCGCATTCCCACGGACATGGCGTATCGGTACTACGTGGACACGCTGATGCAGCCGGTGCGGATCTCGCCGGCGGAGCAGCGGCGTCTGCGGCGTCAGCTGGCGGAGGACGGGCAGGGGCCGCTGGAGCGGCTGATCCGGCGATCGATCCAGGTGCTGGGTCTGGTGACAGGCGAGCTGGGGCTGGCGATCTCGCCGCGGCTGGACGAGGTCGTCCTGGAGAAGCTCGAGCTGGCGCTGGTATCGGCGGAAAAGGTCCTGCTGGTGCTGACGCTGCGCAGCGGCGTGGTCCGCACCGTGTACGTGGACCTGCCCGGGGCGGTACCGGCGGAGACGCTGGCCGCGGTGAACGCGGTGCTGAACGAGCGGCTGGGCGGGCATACGCTGGGTGAGATCCGCTCGACGTTGTCGGAGCGGCTGCGCGACGCGGTCAGCGACGAGGGCGCCACCGAGCTGCTCAACATCTTCATGCAGTCGGCGGAGGATGTGCTGGATCCCACCGGGCTGGCAGGCACCGAGCTGCTGCTCGGGCGGACGAGCGTGCTCGCGGATCAGCCGGAATTCTCGAGCGGGCCGCGTCTGCGCAGCCTGATCGAGTTGACGGAACAGCAGGATCTGCTGACGGGCGTGCTCAGCACGCGCGAGCATGACCGCGTGCCGCGGATCACGATCGGCGGCGAGCACGGCAACCCGAAGCTGAGCACGCTGACGCTGGTCACGTCGGAGTACCGGATCGGAAAGCTGTCCGGCGTGCTCGGCGTGATCGGTCCGACGCGTATGCCGTATGCCAAGGTCGCGGCGATCGTCGAATACACCAGCAATCTCATGACTGAGCTGGCCGGTCCGGCCGGCAGTGAAAATAATGCGTGATTATTACGAAATACTGGGTGTGGAACGCGGGGCCGATGCGGACGCGATCAAACGGTCGTACCGCAAGCTGGCGCTGCAGTTTCACCCGGACCGCAACAACGGGTCTGCGGAAGCCGAAGAGAAGTTCAAGGAGCTGACGGAGGCGTACGAGGTCCTGAAGGACCCGGACAAGCGCGCCGCGTACGACCGTTTCGGCCACGCCGGTGTGAAGGGCGGCGCGGGTGCCGGATATGGCGGCTTCAGCTTCCACGACGCACTCGACATCTTCATGCGCGATTTCGGCGGCTTCGGCGTCGAGGACCTCTTCGGCGGCGGGCGCCAGCGGCACGGCGGACACAGCGTGCGCAAGGGGCCGGACATGCGCATCACGTTCCGGCTCACGCTCGACGAAGTGGCGAGCGGCGTGAAGCGGACCGTGCGCATCGAGGTGAACGACGAGTGCGGACGGTGTGGCGGGAGCGGTGCGGCGGAAGGTACGGCGCCCGTGACGTGCACGACGTGCGGTGGCGCGGGTGAGGTGCGCCGGGTGCAGCGCTCGTTCCTGGGCCAGCTGGTGAGTGTGATGCCGTGTCCGGAGTGCGGCGGCGAAGGCCAGCGCATCGAGGAGCCGTGCGGGCAGTGCAACGGGCGCGGTGTCGAGCGCGCAACGCGCGAGCTGGAGGTCAACGTGCCGCCGGGCGTGTCCACGGGCGACTACCTGACTCTTCGTGGACAGGGCAACGCCGGCGTGCGCGGCGGGCCGCGCGGCGATGTGCTGGTGGTGCTGGAGGTGGAAGAAGATGAGCGGTTCCTGCGCGACGGCGCCGACCTCATTTACGAGCTGCCCGTCACGTTCAGCCAGGCGGCGCTCGGGGCGGAGCTGGAGGTCCCGACGATCGGCGGCAGCGCGCGCCTGCGGGTGGCGCCGGGCACGCAGTCCGGACGGCTCCTGCGCATGCGCGGACGGGGACTGCCGCAGCTGCAGAGCACGAATCGCGGCGATCTCATCATCCGCGTGGTCGTGTGGACGCCGACGTCGCTGACGGCGGAGCAGGAATCCGCGTTCCGTCAGCTCGCGAAGACGGAGGCTCCCGCGGAGCGGGTGGACGATGTCCGCGACCGCGGCTTCTGGAGTCGCGTCAAGGAAGCGCTGACGGGGAGCTGACGTGCCGAACTGGCTGCGCATCTCCGTAAAGAGCCCCTCGGAAGAGCTGACCGGACTGCTCGCCGAGGGGCTCCTCGCGTGTGGCGGATCGGCAATCGAGGACCACGGCGACACCCTCCTGACCTACATCCTGTCGGTCGAGGATCCGGAGGCCGCCCTGGGCCGCATTCGCGACGTGCTGCAAGCCATACTCGGCACAGAGTCGCTCGAGCTCGGTGCCGAGGAGGTGCCGGAGCAGGACTGGCTGGCCATCTGGCGTTCCGGCCTGGAGCCGCGTCGTGTCGGGCGCCGCATCGTCGTGAGCCCCACGTGGTCCGAGTTCGAGCCGGGACCCGATGACCTCGTCATCCGCATCGACCCGCAGATGGCGTTCGGCACGGGTGAACATGCATCGACGCGCGGCGTCCTCCGCCTGATGCAGGGCCTCGACCTGACCGGCGCGCGCCTGCTCGATGTCGGCAGCGGCTCCGCCATCCTCGCGATCGCCGGCGCATTTCTCGGCGCGCACCATGTCGTGGCGGTCGAGAGTGACCCCGACGCGATACCCAACGCTTTCGAGAACATCCAGCGCAACGGTGTCGTCGACCGCATCACGCTCCTGTGCGCGCTCGTCGATGACCCGTTCCTCGACGCCTACGGCGGCGGTGCCTTTGACGGCATCCTCGCCAATGTGCTGAGCAGCGTTCTCGTGCCGCTCCTGCCGGCGTTTCATCGCGCACTCGCGACACGCGGCTGGGCCATCCTCTCGGGCATCCTGGTGGAGGAAGCCGACATGATGCGCGAGGCAGCGGAGCGAGCCGGGTTCGCGATCGAGGCCGAGGACATCGAGGAGCAGTGGTGGAGTGTCACCCTGCGCCGCCTGTGACCCTGCGAACGGTGCGTGCGCGGTGCCTTGGCCGTCATGCGCGCAGCACTCGCCGCGCGGCATGGAGCTCCTCCAGCGCGCAGGTCACGGCCGTATGGAACGGGTCATCGGGGTCGGCCGCGTGCAACAGGTGCGTGAGCGCATCGTGCACGTCGCCGAACACATCCGCAGCGGTTGCCGGTCCGGACGCGTCCGGGGCAGCTGCACGAGAGCGGTCGATGTCATCCGTAGGCGCCCTGCGCTCGGCGAGCACAATGAGCGGCTGCGTCATGCCGGCCGCTTCCATCGCTGCTTCGTACAGGCAGCGCTGACGCGGGTCCCACGCGGCCGCGGCTCCCACGACAGGATCCGGCGGTATCACGGCAAAATGGTCCGGTGTGCCCCGGAGCGCATCCATGAACCGGTTGTATGGCATGTCGAGGCCCGTTTCGCGCACGGCCCGGCGATGGAGATCCGCGGCTTCCATGCTGCGCGTGGGTTGATGCTCGAGCACGCGGGCGGCCTGTTCCAGCAATGAGTTCATGAAGTGCCCCTGGTTGCAGGTGATGCTACAATTAGGTGCGGTTACCGGGGCACTTCCATAGCGGGGCAGGACGATTTTCCGGGAGGGTGGATGGCAGGGCGATCGGATTGCATTTTCTGCCGCATAGCAGACGGGGAGATACCGGCGACGGTCGTGCGGCAGGACGAGCACACCGTGGCGTTCCGCGACCTCGACCCGAAAGCGCCGTTGCACGTGCTCGTGATCCCACGAAAGCACATTGCCTCGGTCAACGACATTGCCGACGATGATGCGGCGGTGATGGGGGCACTGCTCATTGCGGCGCGTGACGTCGCGGCGTCGGAGGGGATCGCGGAGAGCGGCTACCGCCTGGTCGTGAACACGGGCGCAGCGGCAAACCAGACGGTGCATCACGTGCATCTGCACGTGATGGGCGGCCGCGACATGCGCTGGCCACCGGGCTGAACGACAGGGGACTCGATGAGCGGGCTGACCGAAAGGCTGCGTGCGGACCTGAACACCGCGCGTCGCGAACGTGACAAGCTGCGCACACTCGTGCTGACCACGACGCTGTCGGAGATCAAGAACCGGCAGATCGAGATGGGGCGCGAGCCGACGGACGAGGACGTGACTGAAGTGGTCGGCCGTGCGATCAAGAAGCGGCGCGAAGCGGCCGAACAGATTCGAGCGGTCGGCCGCACGGACCTGGCCGACAAGGAGGAGCAGGAGGCCGCCATGCTGCTGCCCTACATGCCCGCTCAGCTGTCGGAGGACGAGGTGCGCGGGATGGTGAAGGAGGCCATTGCCGGCGGCGCGAACAATGTCGGCTCCGTCATGGGCGCCATCATGCCCCGGCTGAAGGGGCGCTTCGACGGTAAGGAAACGAACCGCATCGTGCGCGAGGAGCTCGGCTGACCGGGTCCTCCCGTCACCATCCACGATTCCTGCCATGAACGGGCACGCGCTCGACGTCCTGCAGTATCCGGAAGCGCTGGCAGTCGTCGCCGGTCACGCAAGCAGCGCACTGGGCGCGCGTGCCGTGCGGGCGCTGGAGCCGTCGGACAGCTACGCGTTCGTCGTCGATGAGCTGCTGCGCGTTGACCAGATGTCGGCGTTCCTGTTCCGCGCGCAGGACTGGCACATGCCGCCGATCCCGGACGCACGTGCCGCGCTGCGCCGACTCGGCGTCGAGGGCTCGGTCCTCGACGCGGCCGAGCTGCGCGACACCGCCATTCTGCTGCGCGGCTCCGCTGCGACCCGTCGCGCCATCCTTCAGCATGCCGAAGACTATCCGCTGCTGGCGGCGGTCGCGGAGCGCCTCGTCAAGCTGGACGATGACGAACGCCGCATTCGCGAAGCGATCGATGATGGCGGCGAGGTGCGCGACAACGCATCGCACGAGCTGGCCCGCCTCCGTCGCGAGGTCCGCGGCGCCCGGAGCCGGATCGTAGAGCGCCTGGAGCATTACATCGCCACGCTGCCGCCGCGGTTCCAGGTGCAGGATGCCAGCGTGTCACTGCGCGACGGGCGCTATGTCATCCCGGTCCGGCGCGAGGGCAGGGGAGAGGTCGGCGGCCTCGTGCACGATGAGAGCGCGACCGGGGCGACGCTGTTCGTCGAGCCGCCCGTTGCGCTCGAGCTGATGAACCGGCTGCGCGAGCTGGAGCTGGCGGAGGCGCGTGAGGTGCTGCGCATCCTGCGCGAGCTGACGGAATCGCTGCGGCCGTCGCACGCCATGATTACGGATGCACTCGACGCGCTGATCCGGATCGACTCGCTGTTCGCCCGCGCGCGTTACGCTCTGCACGTGCAGGGCAGTCGCCCGGAGGTGAGCGCCGACACGAGCGCTCTGACGCTGGTGAATGCCCGTCATCCGCTGCTGCTCGCGACCACGTCCGGCGTGGTGCCGTTCGACCTGGCCATGGAGCCGGCCGAGCCGACGCTGTCGGCGCGTTCGGACGACGGCGCAGCGCAGGGTGCAGCGCAAGGCGAGCGCACACTGCTCGTGTCGGGGCCGAATACCGGCGGCAAGACCGTCCTGCTGAAAGCGATCGGTCTCATCTCCACCCTCGCGCAGGCGGGAGTGATTCCGCCGGTCGGGCCGGGAACGCGTCTGCCTCTCTTCCGCGACATATTCGCGGACATCGGCGATGAGCAGTCCATCGAGGCGAGCCTGTCCACGTTCTCCGCGCACCTCAAGAATCTGCGCGAGATCGTGGAGCACGCCGATGACAGATCGCTCGCGCTCATCGACGAGATGGGCAGCGGCACGGACCCGGCCGAGGGCGGAGCACTCGCCGATGCGATTCTGCGCTCGCTCACCCGGCGCGGCACTCTCACCATTGCCACCACGCACCTCGGGCAGCTGAAGCAGATCGCGGCGGAGGAGCCGGGAGTGGTCAATGCGTCCCTGCAGTTCGACGCAGCCGAGCTCCGACCGACCTACCGTCTGCTCAAGGGAGTACCCGGACGCAGTTACGGTCTCGCGATCGCGCGCCGGCTGGGATTGCCGGCGGATCTCCTGGAGGCGGCGGAATCGGCGCTGCCGGAATCGGAGCGTGACGCCGGCCAGCTGCTGGCGGAGCTGGAGGAGAAGGATCGGGCACTGGCCACAGCAGTGTCCGAAGCCGCGCGCGAGGCGCGCCGCGCGACTTCGCTGCGCGAGGAGCTGGAGAAGCGGGAGGAGTCGCTCCGGCGACGGGAGAAGGAGGCGGAGCGACGTGCGCGCCAGCAGGCGCGAGACCTCCTGCTGAATGCGCGCGAGGAAGTCGAGACGGTGATACGCGAGCTGCGTGACGCCGCGCTCAGTGGCGCGGGCGCGATCGAGGATGCGGCGCGCGAGGCACGCCGTCGTGTCGAGCAGCGCGCGCGCCGCGAGGCGGAGCGCACTCCGCGCGAGCAGGTGGAGCGCGGTGCAGGCGATGATGTGCGCGAGGGCTCATTCGTCCGCATCACGGCGAGCGGTCTGCAGGGCGTGGTCGTCGAACTCCGCGACGATCGTGCGACCGTCGAGGTGGGAGGCCTCCGCGTACAGGTGCCCGCAGCGGAGCTCACGGTGGCGGAAGCCCCGAAACCGGTGCGCGAGCGGCAGCAGGCGCGCGGGGGCTGGACGGCGCCGGACCTGGATGCGTCCAGCGAGGTGGACCTGCGCGGGCTGCGTGCCGAGGAAGTGGCATCGCGTCTCAATCCGGCGCTCGATGCTGCGGTTCAGGCGGCGCTGCCGAGCCTGCGCGTCATCCACGGGAAGGGGACCGGCGCACTGCGCGAAGTGGTGACCGAGATCATGCGTGGAGACCGTCGCGTGAAGTCGTTCAGGCCCGGCGGCCTGGGCGAGGGCGGCACAGGCGTCACCGTCGCGGAGCTGCAATGATCGCGGAATCGATCATCGACGAGATCCGCGCGCGCGCCGACATCGTGGAAGTCGTCGGCGAGCAGGTACCGCTCAAGCGCGCGGGCAAGGACTTCCGCGCGCTCTGTCCGTTCCATCACGAGAAGTCACCCTCGTTCTACGTGGTGCCGCGCGGCGGGTTCTACAAATGCTTCGGCTGCGGCGAGTCGGGCGACGTGTTCACGTTCCTGATGAAGCGTGCCGGTGTATCGTTCCAGGATGCGGTGCGCGAGCTCGGCACGAAGTACGGTGTCGACGTGCCCGACCCGCGCCTCGGTCGCGAGCACGACGAGCCGCACCGCATCCTGTACGAGGCGGTGGCGTTCGCGCAGGACTTCTTCCGCCGCAATCTCACGGAGAGTGAGGCGGGTGCGAAAGTCCGCACGTACCTGGAGCAGCGCGGCATTCCCGATGCCGCCGTCGAGCGCTTCGGCCTCGGCTATGCCCCGGATGCTTGGCGCGCACTGCGCGAGGAGGCTCATCGGCACGGCATCGAGGACGATGTCCTGCTCGCTGCCGGTCTCATCAAGGAGAGTGAGCGCGACGATGAGCCCTACGACCGCTTCCGCGACCGGCTCATGTTCCCGATCGCGGAACTCTCCGGACGCGTCATAGCATTCGGCGGCCGTGACCTGTCCGGTTCGCCCCGCGCCCCGAAATACCTGAACTCGCCGGAAACGCCGATCTACCACAAGGGCGACATCCTGTACGGCCTGAACTGGTCGAAGTCGGCCATCCGCCGGGAGGGCTCGGCGCTGGTGGTTGAAGGCTACATGGACTACGTGTCGCTGGCTGGCCGCGGCATCGAGAACGTCGTGGCCGGCATGGGCACATCCATGACCGAAGCGCAGGCCAACCTGCTCGCGCGCTATACCGGCAAGGCGCTGATGCTGTACGACAGCGATCAGGCCGGCCTGCGCGCGGCGTTCCGCACGGCCGATGCACTGCTGCAGACCGGCGTGCATCCGCTCGTCGTGACATTGCCGACCGGCGAGGATCCCGACTCGATCGTCCGTCGGGGCGGCGCCGAGGCGCTCCGGCCGCGGCTCGATGACGCGGTCGATGTGCTCGAGCGCAAAGTCCAGATGCTCGAGGAGCGCGGCTTCTTCGATGACATCGAAGGCGTACGCCGGGCGCTCGACCGCCTGCTGCCGACCCTGCGGGCAACCGTTGATCCTGCACTCCGTGACATCTACACTGCCCGGATCGCTCAGCGGACCGGCGTGCGGCGCGAAACGCTCGAACGCGATGTCGAGAAGACACCGCCGCCGCGCACGGAGCCGAAGCGGAGCGCGCCAGCTGCCCCCGCGGCACGCGCGCTCGTGGACCGGTTCTCGGCCGAGCGCATGCTCCTGAAGGTGCTGATCGCCGATCGCGCGCGTCTCGCCACCGTACTCAACGATGTCGCACCGGACCATTTACGCGATCCGCGCCATCGCGAGATATTCGAGGCATTGCGGGCGGATCCGGAATCCGAGATGCCGGCGCTCAGCAGCGCGGCGCAGCTGGTCTGGCACGACCTGGTGGGTGGACTGGCCGAGATCGTGAGCGCCGACGCGACGTACCAGGGCGTCGTGGCCGGGCTGCGTCTGGAGGAGCTGGATCTGCGCGACAGCTTCCTCGAGGCCCAGCTTGCGACTTGCGAGGAGAGCGAGAAAATGGCCATCGTTCAGCAGAAGCATCAGATCCAGCGTCTGCGAGGACAATTGAGCGAGACCTACCGCCTGGGCTTCAAGCCCACCCGGGCATTCCGGAAGATGCGCGACAGACAGGTCCTTCCCCCTGAACCCCCCGAATAGCATGCAAGAGCTGCATGCAGCGCTGCTGGCGCTGCAGGAGTTGGACGCGGAGATCGCCCGTGCGGAAGCGCGTGTGCAGGAGTTCACCCCCCGCATCGAGACGCTGGATGCGCCGGTCACGACCATCGAACGGGAGCTGGACGCCACGCGGGGCCGGCTCGAGGAGATGCGGGCGGAGTATTCGCGGCTGGAGCGCAACGCGCAGCAGAAGGAAGAGCGGCTGCACGCGTACCAGGAGAAGCTGACGAAGGCGCGGACGTCGCGCGATGAGGCAGCGGTGCGTGCCGAGCTGGATCTGGTGGGCAGCGCGCTGGCGGCCGACCGCAGCGACATTCGCCACGTCGGGGAGCAGACCACGCGCACGGACGTGAAGGCGGACGATCTCCAGAAGCAGCTGGACCGTGCGCGCGCGGAGATCGCCACGGAGCGCGAGCAGCTCATCGCCGAACGGGATGCAGCGCAGCTGGAACTGGACCAGCTCCGCGAGCGGCGTGAGAACGCTGCGGTGAGACTCGATCCGCAGAGTCGGCGCCTCTACGATCGTGTGCGCGGCGGCAGGTCGAGGATGGTGCTGGCCCCGCTGACGGAGGAAGGTGCGTGCGGCAACTGCTTCAACGTCCTCCCGGTGCAGGAACAGACGGAAGTCAGGCGCGGCGAATCGCTGCGCCGGTGCGAGGGCTGCGGTGTGATCCTCTACGCGGCGTAGCCGGTGGAAACAGCGGCAGTCCGGCGAGGCCGTTCGCTCGACGCTTCACGTCGATGGGTGTTCCGGTCAACGGAACACGACGATGCGGCGGTCGCCTCCCTCATGGAGGAGCTCAGTCTGCCGCGCGCACTGTGCCGGCTGCTCCATCTGCGCGGTCATGCCACCCCCGACGCCGCGCGACATTTCCTGAAACCCAGGCTCGATGAGCTGCACGATCCGCGTCTGCTCGCCGGTGCGGAGCAGGCAGTGCAGCGGATCGCGCGCGCCGTTCGTGCACGCGAGACCATTCTCGTGCACGGCGATTACGACGTTGACGGCATGTGCGCGGCCGCGCTCTACACGCGTGTCCTTCGCTCCCTCGGTGCGATCGTCGAGCCGTTCGTGCCGCACCGCATGAGCGATGGCTATGACCTCGGCCATGCCGGCGTACGCCGCGCCGCCGAGGCAGGCGCAACCCTCATCCTGACGGGCGACTGCGGCACTGTCGCGCACGAGGCCGTGGAGCAGGCGCGCGCGCAGGGCATTGATGTCATCGTCACAGATCACCACACGCCGGGCGACACGCTGCCGGCTGCAACGGCGGTCGTGAACCCGAACCGCGCGGACTGCACGTACCCGTTCAAGGGGCTCGCGGGCGCCGGCGTCGCCTACAAGCTCTGCCAGATGCTGACGACGGCACTGAACGGCGACGCGGACGCGCTGCGCTGGCATCTCGACCTCGTCGCGCTCGCAACGATCGCCGACCTCGCACCGCTGCGCGGCGAGAACCGCATCCTCGCGCACTACGGTCTGCGCGTGCTGCGCGACACACGCAGTGCGGGGCTGCGCGCGCTCATGGCGCGCGCGGGCATCAATGCAGACGCCCCCCTCACGGCGGGTCAGGTGAGCCACGTGCTCGCGCCACGGCTGAACGCCGTGGGCCGCATGGGCGCCGCGAGCCGCGGCGTCAGCCTGCTTCTCGCGGATGACGCCGCGGACGCGGCAACGCTCGCGGATGAGATGGAGGCGGAGAACCACACGCGGCAGAGCGTGGACCGCGCGATGCTCGAGGAGGCGCTGGCCATGCTCGAGGAGCGGTTCGATCCGGAGACCGATTATGGCGTCGTGCTGTCCTCACCGGGCTGGCATCCCGGCGTCATCGGCATCGTCGCCTCGCGTGTCGTCGAGCGCGTCCACCGGCCGGTCGTGCTGATAGCCGAGGACCCGGCGACCGGACGCGGCCGCGGCAGCGCCCGCTCCATCCCGGCGTTCCACCTGTACGACGGCATTCACGCGTGCGCATCACTGCTCGAGCGGTACGGCGGCCACCGGCAGGCCGCGGGCATGGACCTGCGCATCGATAGCATCGCTCGATTCCGTGAAGCCTTCAACCGCCACGCGCGCGCAGTGCTCACGCCGGCCGACCTGGTCGCGGAAGTGCGGGTGGACCTGGAAGTCACGATCGCTGAAGCGAACGCGGAGCTGTGCCGCATGATGCGCCACTGCGGCCCGTTCGGCCTGGGCAATCCGCAGCCCGTATTCGTCGCCCGCGGCGTCGCGGCCTATCACTGCAAGACGGTGGGCGGTGGCCATCACCTGCGGCTGACGCTCGGGCAGGGCGATGCGCGGCTGCCGGCCATCGGTTTCCGCATGGCGGAGCGCCTGCGCGACATCGATTTCGGCAGCACAGCCATCGATGTCGCGTTTCAGCTCCAGCAGGATGAGTGGAACGGCCGCGAGCGGCTGCAGGCCCGACTCATCGACGTGCGCGTCGCGGAGTGAGGATCATTGCGGGCCGCTGGCGCGGTCACAACATTATCGCCCCGCCGGGCGAGAAGACGCGCCCGACCACCGACCGCGTGCGCGAGGCGTGGATGAGCACCCTGCAGCATGATCTGCCCGGCGCGCGCGTCCTCGACCTGTTCGCCGGCTCCGGCGCACTGGGCCTCGAAGCGCTGTCGCGCGGGGCGGCGCACGTCACGTTCGTGGAGAAGGCCGGCGGGCCCCTGCGCGCGCTCCAGGCCAATGTCGACAAACTCGGCGCGGGGGAAGAGGTCGAGATCGTAAAGCAGGACGCGCTGCGCTACATCGCAACGGTGCCGGACCACGCGTTCGATGTCACGTTCGCTGATCCGCCCTACGACAGCGGTGCCGCTGCACGACTGATCGAACGGTTTGCGGCCGGCCCGTTCTCGCACATCCTGAGCGTGGAGCATCGCGCGGGCGATGCACTGCCCGCCATGGACGGCGCGCGCACGCGCCGCTACGGCGACACGGCAATCACCTTCATCACGGCACCCGAATGACCGAGAGAGTCGCAGTCTACCCTGGCTCGTTCGACCCGATCACGCGCGGGCACGAGGACATCGTGAGACGGGCACTCGGGTTCGTTGACCGGGTCATTGTCGCGGTCGCTCATCGCCGTACGCAGCCGAAAGCGGGACTGTTCGAGATCGAGGAACGCGTGGATCTCATCCGCGCCGTGTTCGATGATGAGCCGCGCGTCACTGCCACGGATTTCACCGGCCTGCTCGTGGACTTCGCGCGCACGGAGGACGTGCACATCATCATCCGCGGCCTGCGCGCCGTGTCGGATTTCGAATACGAGTTCCAGATGGCGCTGATGAACCGCCAGCTCTATCCGGCGGTGCAGACGATCTTCCTCGCGCCCGACGAGCATTACTCCTATCTCTCGGCCTCACTCGTCAGGGAGATCGCATCGCTCGGCGGCGACATTGCACAGTTCGTCGCGCCCGAGGTGCTGACCGCGCTTCAGCGGAAGCTCGCGATCGCGCCGTGATCCCGTTCCGCGAATCCATCCAGGAACGCGCCCGCACCCTGCAGCGCATCGTCGTCTTCCCGGAGGGCGACGATGAACGCACGCTCGACGCAGTCGCGCGTCTCCAGATTGCGGGACTCGTGCGGCCGCTCGTGCTCGGCGATCCCGTTCGCGTCCGCACGGCCATTCACGGGTTCGGCGGCGACGGCGACGCGGTGGAAGTGCTCGATCACACGACGGACCCGCGCTTCGAGCTGTTCTCGCGCGAGCTGCACGAGCTCCGCGCCGCGAAGGGCTGGAGCGAAGCGGATGCCCGCGAGCGCATGCATGACCCGCTCGTGTTCGCCGCGGCGCTCGTACGCGGACGCCACGCCCATGGCTCGGTCGCGGGTGCGTCGCGCACGACCGGCGATGTGCTCAGGGCCGCGCTCTGGCTCGTCGGCACCGCGCCCGGCATTCGCACCGTGTCGTCCTCCTTTTACATGGTGGTTCCTTCCTTCCGCGACACGAACGCGCCCGAAGTGCTGACGTTCACCGATGCCAGCGTAGTGCCCGACCCGGATGCCGGGCAGCTCGCCGACATTGCCGCCGCTGCGGCCGTTGCGCGCACGCAGATCGTCGGGGACGAGCCGCGCGTGGCCTTCCTCTCCTTTTCCACGCATGGCAGCGCCGAAGGCCCTTCCGTGGACAAGGTACGCGACGCGCTGGCGCGATTCCGTGTGCTCATGCCAGGCGTCACCGCAGACGGTGAGCTGCAGGTCGATGCGGCGCTGATCCCCGCCATCGCCCAGCGCAAGACCGCCGGGTCCGCCCTCGCCGGACGCGCCAACGTCCTCGTGTTCCCCGACCTCGACGCCGGCAACATCGGCTACAAGCTGGTGCAGCGACTCGGTCACGCCGACGCCGTGGGGCCGGTCCTCCAGGGCCTCGCGCGGCCGTGCAACGACCTGTCGCGCGGCGCCAGTGCGGACGACATTGTCGCGGTTGCATGTGTTACGGCGCTTCAGGACTGACCCGGCACCGATTTTGCGCCAGCGAGGGCTGGCAAATCACGTACATATGGAGGAGCGATGAGCTTCGATGTGAAGAAGCAGGACGATGTCACGATCATTGATGTCGAAGGTCAGTTGATCGTGGGCAACCGGCAGGAGCTGAAGCAGAAGGTGCTGGAGGAGCTGGAGGGCGGGGCGCGGAAGTTCCTGATCGATTTTTCGAGCACCGGTTACATCGACTCCTCCGGCCTCGGCGTGCTGGTGAGCCTCTCGAAGAAGATCCGCGAACAGGGCGGTGAGCTGCGGCTGGCCAACCTGAACGAGGACCTTCGGACGCTGTTCGAGCTCACGAAGCTCGATACGCTGTTCCATATCGCGTCGGACCGAGGGGAAGCGCTCGCATCGTTCTAGCGGAAGGCGGGAAGCGGCCGGAGATACAGCCGACCGCCCGGACGTCCGTCCCGACCACGGGGACGGACGCCGTCCGCTTCCCGTGCAGCACGAGGGCGCTTATCATATCGGCATGCAGCTGGACTATGTTCTGGAACTGCCCAACGATCTCCGCGCCATCGAGCGGTCGGTCGACTATCTGACGGACAAGGGGTCGGAGATCGGTTTCGACCGCGACCGTCTGCGCCTCAATTTCCGGGTCGGCCTCACGGAAGCCCTGGCCAATGCCATGCTGTACGGCAACTGCCGGGATCCGCGCAAGCGGGTACGCGTCGAGGCCCACCTCACACCCAGCGAGATCAGGGTACAGGTCACGGACGAGGGTCGCGGTTTCGACCCGGGCGCCGTGCGGGACCCGACGCTGCCGGCGAACCGGGTCCGTCCGGGCGGCCGCGGCATCTTCCTGATCCGGCAGCTCATGGATCAGGTGGAGTTCAACGAGCGCGGCAACTCCATCACGATGATCCTCCAGAGCCGGGCCGAA
>DATHVW010000102.1:0-15129 GCA_035461085.1 Longimicrobiales bacterium
ATGAGGAGTTCACGAACCGCATCCTGGGTGCGTCGCTGGGCGGTCCGATCATCCGCGACCGCGCGCACTTCTTCCTCTCGGCCGAGTTCGAGAAGGATGAGCGGCCGGGCGGCTTCATCGCCATCGGCCGCGAGGCCCCGACTGTCACGGGTGTCGATCCCGCCGATGCGCAGCGCTTCGCGGACCTTCTCGCGGGGTACGGCGCGACTGCCGGCAGCTTCGGCGCGCGCGAGGACAACAGCCCGAACAACAACCTCTTCGGCCGCATCGACGCGCAGCTCAGCGCCAACCATCACCTCACGCTCCGTCACAACTACGTGCGGGCGGAGGACGACGTTGTCGTGAACCGCTCGACGGGCTCGAACTACTCTTTCGATTCGAACTGGTATTTCTTCGAGTCCACGACCAACTCGTCGGTGCTCCAGCTGAACTCCACGTTCGGCGGCCTGTTCAACGAATTCACGGGCGGCTACACGCGGATCCGCGACCGTCGCTCGCCCAACCAGACGTTCCCGGTCGTGCAGGTCAACGTCCCGAATCAGGCCGGCACCGGCACGAAGCGGCTCATCGCGGGCGCCGAGTATTTCTCGCAGGGCAACGAGCTGGACCAGGATGCGTTCGAGCTCACGAACAACCTGAGCTTCACGCGCGGCGATCACCGCATCACGTTCGGTGGCCAGGCGCAGTACTTCAAGTTCCGCAACCTCTTCCAGGCGGGTAAGACGGGAGAGTGGTCGTTCAGCTCGCTCGACGATCTCGAGAATGGAACGCCGAACTTCTACCGCCGCTCCGTGCCGGTCGCCGGCGTGGAGGATCCGAACGCACGCAACGCCGTGCTGAATGCCGCACTCTACGCCCAGACGGAGTGGTCCGGCGTCGAGAATCTCGTTCTCACGGCCGGCCTGCGTTACGACGTGCCGCTCACCATGGGCGATGATCCGCTCCGCAATCCGCTCGTCGAAACGGAGATCGGGCGGCGTACCGATGAGATTGCCAGCGGCAACGGCCTGTTCTCGCCGCGCCTCGGCTTCAACTGGGACGTGAAGGGCGACCAGACCACGCAGCTGCGCGGCGGCGCCGGCGTCTTCTCGGGACGTCAGCCGTACGTCTGGATCTCGAACCTGTACGGCAACACCGGCCTGGCGACAGTCCAGATCAGCTGCTCGGGTGCGACCCTTCCGGCGTTCACGCTGGACCCGAACGGCCAGCCGACAGCGTGCGTCGGTGCTGGCGGCAGCCCGGCACCGCCCGCGCGGCCGGTCATCAACCTGATCGATCCGGACTTCAAGTACCCGCAGAACTTCCGGACCAACATCGGGATCGATCACACGCTGCCCTACGGCGTCGTGGCGACGGTGGACTTCATGTACACGCGCGCGCTGAACCAGATCTTCCTGCGTGAGCTGAACGTGGACTTCGAGAACCCGGTATCGACCACGCAGGGTGGGCGTCCGGTGTTCGGCACGCACCTCGCCGGCGCGCTGGCACCGAACGCGTCCAATACGAACGTCGCATCGCCAAACCGCATTTCGAGCGAGCTTGCAGCAGTCGTCGAGCTGACGAACAGCGACCAGGATCGTTCCTGGAGCATCACGACGCAGGCGCAGAAGCGCTTCAGCGGCGGTTTCGACATGAACGCGTCCTACACCTACATGGATGCGCAGGACGTGTCGGGTCTCACGTCGAGCATCGCGACGTCGAACATCGGGTTCAACCCCGTAACGGGCAGCCCCAACACGCCGATCCTGTCCACGTCCGACTACGAGACGACACACAAGATCGTCCTCAGCAGCACGTACGACGTCATGCCGTGGCTGACGGTGTCGGCGTTCTACATCGGCGCGTCGGGTGACGGCTACTCGTATGTCTACGATGGTGACGTGAATGCGGACGGCTTCGAGGCGAGCTACGCGAGCAACCGCTTCAACGACCTGATCTACGTGCCGATGAACGCGGCGGACATCACGCTGACGGATCCGCTCGACTGGGTGGAGCTCGATCAGTTCATCTCGACCGAGGAATGCCTCAACGAGAACCGCGGCCGCATCATCGAGCGCAACGCATGCAAGGAGCCGTGGCAGAACCGTCTCGACACGCGCTTCACGTTCCGCGTGCCGACGATCAACTCGCAGCGTGCAGAGCTGTCACTGGATGTCATCAACGTGCTCAACCTGGTCAACCAGGACTGGGGCGTCATCCGCGGCATGCCGAACGCGACGGCTGACCTGCTCGAGCTGCGGGGCTGGGACACGGTCAACAACCGCGGCATCTTCGAGCCGACGGACTTCGTCCGGCTGGATGATGACAACAACGCGAACCCGTTCACGACGTTCACCGGCAGCTCGCGCTGGCGGATGCAGCTGGGCGTGAGGTACGTCTTCTAGCCCACGCCCTGGACAGGGAATGAGAAGAGCCCGGGAGCGATCCGCTCCCGGGCTCTTTTTCATCTTCGAATCCGCGGTCGTTGCGTCATTGCTGAGCCGTCAGCGCACCACCACGAGTGAGTCCTGCTTCAGGAACTGCTCCGCCAGGTCCACGTACTCCTTCGTACCGAGGTAGAGCGGAACGCGCTGGTGCAGCGTCGTCGGGTTCACGTCGGCGATGTCCTGCTCGCCGGTGGAGCCGCGGCCGCCGGCCTGCTCGGCGAGGTACGCGAGCGGTGCGGCCTCGTAGAGGAGGCGCAGCTTGCCGTTCGGGCTGTTGCGGTCGGCCGGATACATGAAGATCCCGCCGTAGAGCAGCGTGCGGTGGAAGTCGGCGACGAGGGAGCCGATGTAGCGCGAGCTGAACGGCTTCGGGTTGGAGCCATCGGCATTCTTCAGGTGATCCACCAGGGCGCGCTGTCCATCGGACCAGTTCGCGTAGTTCCCCTCGTTTACGCTGTATATGCGTTTGCCGGGACTCGGGATCTTCATGTCCGGATGGCTGAGTAGGAACTCACCGATGAGCGGATCGAGCGTGAAGCCGTGCACACCGTGACCGGTCGAATACACGAGCATGGTGGAGGAGCCGTACACGATGTAGCCGGCGGCCACCTGATCGCGGCCCGGCTGGATGCAGTCCTGTTCCGTGCCCCGCTCCCCCTCGGTGATCTTGCGATGGACGGAGAAGATCGTGCCGATCGAGACGTTCGCTTCGATGTTCGAGGAGCCGTCGAGCGGATCATACAGGAGGACGTACTTGCCGGCCTTGAACTTGTCGGGGATGGGCAGGAACTCCTCGGACTCCTCGGACGCCATGCATGCCAGGTGGCCGCAGTGGTCGAGCGCCTTGAAGATCACGTCGTGCGCCCATACGTCCAGCTTCTGCACTTCCTCGCCGTGGATGTTGCGCGCGTCCGTGCCGCCGAGGATGTCGACGAGGCCGGCCATGTTGACTTCGCGGGAGATCATCTTGGCCGCGAACGCGATGTCCTGCAGTATCGTGCTGAACGCTCCCGTCGCCTCGGGGAACTGTCGCTCCATGTCGAGGATGTGACGCGAAATCGTGACGATCGGCTGACCCATGCTGCCTCCCGGTAGGGATCAGGATTCTTTTTCTGCGGCCCGCGCCTCGACCTCGTAGGGGTTGTCGCGGTAGCCGTGCTTCAGGTGCTGCCACGCATAGCGCAGCGGGAATGTAAGTGGTGCGCGCTGCCATTGGCGAACGTGGGCCAGCTCGTGGCGCAGCAGCCGGTCCGACAGGTCCACGTCGGGATGGACGATGATGGTCCGGCCGAGCGTTACGGCCGCGGCCGGACGCGCCATGCCGGACAGGCGGCCGCCAATGGCCGGCACCAGGCGACCCGCCCTGATGACGACATCCTGCGGCGTGGCTGCCACACGTGTGACCTCGCGTCCGAACAGACGTCCGAGCATCCCGCCCTCCGCGCGCCCGCGCCCGTGACGGCGGGCAGACGTGCCGGAGCCGCATTCAACGGGCGAGCACGTCGATTCTGCCGCTGCGCGCGGCGCGCACTATGAAGTTGCCGCTCTGATCAGTGCGCAAAACGCGCACCCTGTAGTCCTCGAGACGTTGCAGCACGCCGGGATTCGGATGGCCGTACCGGTTCCGGCGGCCGGCGGACACGAGGGCAACGGTCGGGTCCGCGGCCTCGAGCAGGGCGGCGCCCGTGGATGTCCGGCTGCCGTGGTGTCCGACCTTGAGCACGGCGGAGGCCAGTCCGTCGCCGTGGCGCGCGACCAGCTGCTCCTCCACCGCCACCGGAGCATCGCCGAGGAAGAGTGCCGCAAAGGCGCCGAACGTGAGCCGGAAGACGACACTGTTGTCGTTCGCGTCGGACGTCGCATCGACGGCAGTGAACGGAAAGAGGAGTGCAATGCGAACGCCGTCGATGTCGAACGAAATGCCATCGCGCGCGGCGACCCAGCGCTGGCCATCACGGCGTGCCGCGGCGAGCAGATCAATGAATATGTCCTTGCCGGCCGGCAGCCCGGGATCGATGACCAGCCCCACCTCGAACGCGTCCAGCACGGCCTCCGCTCCACCGATGTGATCGGCATCCGGGTGCGTGAGGATCAGTGCGTCCAGGCGGCGGGCGCCGCGGGCCAGCAGGTAGGGCACGACACGGTCCCGGCCGGCGTCGCCGCGCGCCGTGCGCGGCCCCGTATCCACGAGCAGCCAGCGCCCTGCCGGGGTGCGGATCGCGAAGGCGTCCCCCTGCCCCACATCGATCGCGTGGATCTCCAGGCGCCCGTCCTGCGGCCGCAGCAGCAACGGCGCCCACGCGAGCAGCGCGAGTGCCGCGGTAACGGCGATAGCGGCTCGGAGGCGCCGGCGCAGGTGGCGTCGTGCGAAAGCCTCGTGAACGGCGTCGCCGGCATGACTCGGCGGCTGCACCTCATCCCGGCCGCGCACCATGCCGCGCACGATGAGAGCGGCGGCAATCGCGAGCAGGCCATACATCACCGTGCTGGCAGCCATGTATCCATGACCGCCCGGGACGCCGGCCGCGATCGCCGCAATCCGATCGAGGAGGCGGAGCGCGCCGTCGGCCGCTGACGCATGCAGGCCGGCGGTGGCGCCCGTCACGGCCGCGATGAGCAGCGCGGCAAGCAGCAGTGCCACGGCGCACGCCAGCACGGGCACAGCGACTATGGATGCCGGGATGCCGATCCAGGATGCAGTGCCGAAGTGCAGCGCGGCGATGGGTGTGGTGAGCGCGCTCGCCGCCACGCCGGCCGCGAGCCCGTCGCGCACATGGGGGTGCAGCTGCCCGGGCAGTGCCGCGGCGATCGGGCGCCGCCATCCGATCAGTCCCGCCATTCCGGCGAAGCTCAGCTGGAAGCCCGGGTCGAGGATGGCGAGCGGCTCGAGCAGCAGGATGACGAGCCCGGCGGCCGCGAGCGCGGTGAACGGGTCCGCCGGTCGTTGCAGCTCGACGGCTGCGAGCAGCAGCGACGCCTGGAGGAGCGCGCGCAGCGCCGCGCTGGGCGCTCCGAGGAACAACACATATCCCAGCGTCACCAGGAGCGCGAGACGGCGTGCGTTGCGCCGCGGGACGCCGCACAGACCGGCCAGCAGGATCACGCCGCCGGCGATGAGTCCGACGTGCATGCCGGAGATCGCCAGCAGGTGCACGAGGCCGGCGGCAACCCAGCGCGAGCGCGTCTCGGGTGACAGGCCGGCTTTCTGCGCGAGCAGCAGCGCCTCCGCGAGGCCCCAGGTGTCCGGCAGCAGCGCGCGCAGCCGCGTCTGCTGGGACGTGCGGAAGCGCGTCAACGCATCCGCTCCCCGGTGACTCACGGAATCACCGGCGCCTGGTGCGATGTCCGCGATGGCGATGCGGTCCACGAGCACGCCGCCCGCGTATTCCGGCTTCCGCGGCCAACCGTTGCGCGGCGCATACGCCATCCACCGACCCGTCACCACCAGCGGTGCGCCCCGCCGGACTGCCGAATCGAGCACGGCGCGGTGCCGGGCGCCGAAGCGGGTCCGCACCACGACGTTCGCGCAGGTCACGTCGTCCGACGTCAGCTGCCGCGCACGCACGGGCAGGGTCACACCGTCGGTGGGCACCACGAGCGCCACTGCGAGCAGGTGCACGGCCGTTCCATCGCGCAGGCCTTCGCGGCAGTCGCGCGCCGCACCGCTGGCGCGCACGCTGCCTGCAACCGCGCCGGCGATGATGAAGAGAACGACGGCCGCGCGCCGCCGCGGAACGGACAGTGCGAGTGCGCCTCCCGCACACGCCATGGCCAGCAGGACCATCGGCAGCGGCTGACGCAGGCCGCCGAGCAGACCGCCGGCGAACGCCAGTGTGACCGACAGGAGCAGCGTCATGCCCCGAAAAACGATCCGGCCGCGTCCCCTGGAAGGACGCGGCCGGCGTTGTCGTTTCGGCGCTGCCCGGGTCGTGCGGACCCCGTCCGGCGCGTGTCCCGTTCAGAGCACGCGGGCGTCGTGCTGCGCGTGCGCCGTTCAGGCCACGCGCGTGATCCCGCGTTCTGTGGTCGCGCCGTTCGATGCATCGGCGACGCCGCCCGGCCCGTCCACGGCGACACCACGGAACGTGGCGCCCGTCGTGCCGGTGAGGCGCACGTGCAGGTAGCGACCGATGAGTGATTCATCGCCGGGGAACGCGACCACCTTGTAGCTGCCCGTACGGCCGAGCATGTCGCCCTGCGAACGCGCGGCGCGCTCCACCAGCACCTCCACCGTGCTGCCCACCTCGGCTGCGTTGATCTCCGCCTGGATCTCGCGATGCAGATCGATGAGCCTCTCCAGCCGCTCCTGCGCCACGTCCGCGGCCACGAACTGGCCCTCGGGCAGTCGCGTGGCCGGCGTGCCTTCGCGCGGCGAGTACTTGTAGAGGAAGGCATCGTCGTAACGAACCTCGCGCACCAGGTCCAGCGTGGCTTCGTATTCCTCGTCCGTCTCGTCCGGGAACGCCACGATGATGTCGGTCGAAAGTGCGATGCCGGGTACGGCGGCGCGAACCATCGCCACGCGCTCCAGGTACTCCTCGACCGTGTAGCGGCGGAGCATGCGCTTCAACGTGCGGTTGTGCCCGGACTGCACGGGCAGGTGCAGCTGACGGCACACGTTCGGCTCGCTCGCCATCACCTCCACGAGATCGGCCGTGAAGTCGTTCGGGTGCGGCGATGTGAACCGCACGCGGCGGATCCCATCGACACGTGCCACCGCGCGCAGGAGCTCGGGGAACCGCCAGTCGCCGTGCTCCCAGGAGTTGACCGTCTGCCCGAGCAGCGTCACTTCCGTGATGCCGCGGTCGGCCAGACTCCGCACCTCGTCGATGATCCGCTGGGCTGCGCGGTTCTTCTCCGGCCCGCGCACGTACGGCACGATGCAGTACGTGCATCTGTAGTTGCAGCCGCGCTGTACCGGCACCCACGCCGTGATGTCCGAGGCGCGGCGCATCTCGAGCCCCTCGTAATTCTCGTCCTCGCGGAAATCGAGGACGGCGATGCGGTCATCCGCCCGCGCTGCTGCGGCGACGTCGGCACCCACCACGGGCAGCTGCCGGCGAGTCGTGCCGCCGGGGGACCGTGCTGACGCGCTCGACGGCCCCGGTGCCATCGACGCGCCCGGCGTCACCGAAGCGCCCGGCGTCACCGACGCGCCCGACATTCGCGACGTACCCGCCTGATCCGCACGCGATTGCGCCGCTTCGGCAACACCCGGAGTCGCGCCGGGATGATCCGCGCGCAGGCGACCGAGCGTTTCCGTCAGGCCGCGGTAGCCGTCCGGGCCCATCACCAGGTCCACGTACGCCGCGCGCTCGAGCAGACGCTCACCGAGCCGCTGCGCCATGCACCCCGTCACGCCGATCACCATGTCGGGGCGCGCCGTCTTGAGGCGGTAGAGCTCGCCCACGCGGCCGATCACGCGCTGTTCGGCGTGATCGCGGATGGCGCACGTGTTGACCAGCACGACGTCCGCGTCCTCCGGCTTCGCCACGATGTCATAGCCGCCAGCGGCGAGGATGCCCTGCATGAGCTCGCCATCGCTGACGTTCATCTGGCAGCCGTACGTCTCGACGTAGGCTTTTTTTCTGACGCGTTCAATCTGTGTCATCGATCGGGGCGGTTCCATGTCCAGTCGGGCCGGACTCGTGCATCGATACGCGAGTCCGGCGGCTGTACCGAGGACGTGCGCCGGGTGTCTACCCCCGAGCGCACCGTGGGGTCAGCGGGCGAAGAGCGAGAGCGAGAACGTGAAGCGCCAGAGCTGCTCGTCCACCCCGTCGCTCACGGCTCCGCCCGACAGGCCGCTGCGCGTGGCGCGCTCGACGGAGATGTCGGCGACCGCCGCGGGGTCCATGGGATCCCCGAGCAGGAAGCCTGCCCCGCCGGACAGGCCGAGCTCGGTGGGCTGCGACTCACCATCCAGGTGATAGGGCAGCTGGGACCAGCGGGCGCCGAGGCGGATCGGATAAGCGCGCAGACCGGACCGCAGGCCCTGGTATTCGAAGCCGCCGCCGACGCGGAGGCTCTCGCTGCTGACCGTGGCGCCTTCCGTCGATGGCACGCGGCTCCAGCCGCCGCCGAGCGTCGCCATCAGCAGCGGCGACAGACGGATGCTCGCGCCGGCATTCAGATCCAGCGGAGCGCCGTAGTCGCGGTCTTCCGCGCCCTCGTCATCGCTACGCGCCTCGAGATCGGCGCCCGCCATGAGGCTGGCGCCCACGCGTATGCCGCTCGCGGCATCCCAGCGGAACCCGAGCGCACCGATCGGCGCCGAATAGCGCCAGCGCCTGCGCTCCTCGAAGAGCCGGATGTTGTTCGCCGAATCGGCGAACGTGCGCGCAGCCAGCCGATCGACATTGCCCGCGAGCAGACCCGCGGCCGCGCCGATGGCGAACGTCGGTGTCAGCGAATACGCCGCACTGAGACGCATCTGCGCAATGCCGCCGGTCGAACGCAGCAGGTCGTTGACCGCGACCGCCTCGTTACCGATCAGCTGCTCCGACTGCGACAGCACACCCCACGTCTGGTCCAGATAGCCACCATAGCCGAGCGAGAGCACCAGCCGCGGCGACACCGGATAGAGGATGCTCATCAGCGGGAAGCGCGTGCCCGATGTGCCATCCTCCACGCCGTCCGCATCGACCGAGGTGCTCACGGGCTGAAGCGCGGCCGAGACACCGCGGCGCGAGAGGCCCGCGAGCTCTGCCGGGTTGACCATCGACGTATGGAAGCCGAGCAGGCCGACTCCCATGCCGCCCAGCGCTGCAGCACGCGCATCGACCGGCGACACCGGCACGCCGAGACCGCGCGTGGCAAATAGGCTCTGCCCGGACGCGGTCAGCGTGCTGCACAGCATGAGCAGGGCGAACGTGAACAGCGGACGTGTGCCCGTCATGGCAGCTGCAGCTCCCGCGAAATGGTTACGATGATCCTGAGGCTCGGCATCTCGGCGAATGTGCCGAAGCCGAACGTGCGCGTGGATCCGGCAGGCAGCAGCGCAATGTATTCAGGCGAGAAGTCGTCCTCCTCGCCCGGAGTGAACAGCAGCCGCATCAGCTCCGTGGCCGCCAGCTCGACGACCGGCGCGCCCGGCGCCATGAAGCTCGACACCGGGATGGCCGACGCGATCCCGCCCAGTGCACCCGTCACGGGGGAGCGGGTCAGCGGCAGCAAGGGCGACGGCAATACCGCATGAAGCGAAATGTTGAGTGGCAGCTCCGGTGCGAAGCCGGCCGGTGACGGTACCGGCTGCACCAGCAGCGCACCATAGTTGATCGACACGTCGCCGAGCCGGAGCGTGCAGTTCGGCACACCGGGACACGCGACGGTAATCGTGTCGAGTCGCTCGCGCAGACGCAGCACCGTGCGCCAGGCCGGCGTGCCGCCCACGCGCGGCGTGCCGACGGAATCGGGCTGCTGCGGGTCGTAAATGAACGTGCGTCCCGGCGCGAGCGTCATCTCGACGACCGTGTCCGGGTTGATCGTGCTGCGCGCCCGTAGTCGCAGCGTCGGCAGGACGCTGCGTATGCGCGTGCCCGGTGTGCTGCTTCCGAGAATCGCGCCGCGCACGGCCACGGCGGTGTCCGCCCACAGTGCGATCGTTGCCGAGTCCACGGGAATCAGGACCGTGTCGCCCGCCGTCCAGGTGGTGCTGCCGATCAGGGCACCCGGCGAGCCGCCCGGCTGCGCCCACGGCACCCGTGCACCCGCCGAGTCCACGCGGAGCTGCCACGTGGCCGTCAGGCGGTCCCAGTCCTCGGTGGGTCGGTACAGCTCGAGCGTGGCAGGTGGCTTGGTGCTCGCGAGCGTATCGACGAGCACACGCACATCACCCTCGAAGTAGACCGGCATCGAATCCGTGCGTACGACACCGAGCGTGTCCAGCACCGTGATCGTGCGCGGTATCGGGTAGCGCAGCAGCACGCGGCTGTTGAGCACACCCTCGTAATCGTTCGCGATCAGCGTAAAGTCCGCGTCGGCGGTCGCGCTGTAGAGACCGAACGCGGTATCCCACTGGAGATAACGCTCCGGCGCGAGCACGATCTCGAACGTGCGGATGGCGTCCGGCGGAAGCAGGCCGGAACCCGCCTCCGTCGGACTGTCCTGCGTGCACGCGCCGGCAAACAGCACCGCGCATAGTGTCCACGACCAGCGCTTCAAGACGATACCTCCGCTTCAGGCAATTCAAAGCGCGCCGGCAGCAGCACGTCGAGCGTCCATTCGCACGACGTACCATCCGGCGCGACCGATTCGATTTCCAGGGACGGGGCGAACTCCGCCATCACTTCGCGGCAGGCGCCACACGGCGCCGCCGGTGCGGGCGCGTCCGTTGCGAGCGCCATGCGCACGAAGCGACGCTCTCCCGCCTCCACCGCCTTCACGACCGCGACCCGCTCCGCGCAGATCGTCAGGCCGTATGACGCATTTTCCACGTTGCAGCCGGTGTAGACGGTGCCGCTCTCGCCCTCGAGCGCACACCCCACGCGGAATCGCGAGTACGGCGCGTATGCCCGATCACGCGCACTCCGCGCCGCTGCTATCAGTCCTTCTCGCTCCACGCGCCCTTCTTCACCCGCGGCAGCCGCGGCCGCAGCCCCGTCAGGATCTCGTAGCTGATCGTCTCCGCCTGCTCCGCCACCTCGTCCAGCGTGATGCACGCATCGCCGTCCGAGCCGATCAGCGTCACCATGTCCCCGACGCGCGCTTCGGGCACGCCGGTAATGTCTACCACCGTCATGTCCATGGAGATCCGTCCGACGAACGGCACCACGTGCCCGCGCACGATCGCCGACCCCCGGTTGCCGAGCCGGCGCGGCAGGCCATCGCCGTAGCCGATCGCCAGCGTGCCCCACCGTTCCCAGCCCTTCGAAACGTGCGTGGCGCCGTAGCCTACCGTACTTCCGGGGGCGACGTCTCGCACCAGCACGAGGCGCGTTCGGACCGCCGCGACAGGCTTCGGCACGGCCACCGCCTCGCCGGCCTCGCGAGCCGGATGCCCGCCATACAGGAAGATACCCGGACGCACCGCATCCGCCGCATACTCGCGCCAGCGCAGCGCTGCCGCGCTGTTGGCCGCATGCACCATCAGCTCATCGCGCGGCACGGGCAGCTGACCCAGCGCATCCTGGAAGCGCTGCCACTGCACGGCGGACGCCTTCGCGTCGGCGCCATCGGCACCGTGGAAATGCGTCATCACGCCCGTCCACCGCACGCGCTCGCTGCCCGTCATGTCGCGCACCGCCCGCGACCACCGCGGCGTGTCGCGCCAGTCGAATCCGGCCCGGCCCATGCCGGTATCGATCTCC
The DNA here is from genome assembly GCA_035461085.1 of Longimicrobiales bacterium. GTDB lineage: Bacteria > Gemmatimonadota > Gemmatimonadetes > Longimicrobiales > RSA9 > SH-MAG3. The sequence goes on from DATHVW010000102.1 coordinate 11,735, forward strand.
ACGTGGAAATCGAGCTGCCCGCCCGTGGCCGCCGCCGACCAGCGCTCCAGCGATTCCAGGTCCGAGATCGTCGCGCTCAGGCCGGCGCGCGCCGCAGCCTCGACCGCCTGCGGCGGCAGCGGCCCGAAAACGACAATGGGGCGCCGCACGCCGAATTCCCGGAGCGCAGCGCCCTCATCCGCCGTGGCGACTCCGTAGCCCCACGGCTCCAGCGGCTCGAGCGCGCGTACGACCCGGTCCGCGCCAAGGCCGTACGCATCGGCCTTGACCATCGCGATGATCGCCGGCCGATCGCCGACCGCTCCCCGCACCGCCCTGTAATTGTCGCGCAGGGCATCGAGGTCCACTTCGACCCATGCCCGCGCCTGCAAGTCGTTTGACATCTCGGACAAAGAACGGGTAGTATAGGCCTCCCGTGACACCCTCGCAACCGGACTTCGAAGTGCCCCCCGACTCTTCCGACGACGTCGTTTCAGCCTCGAGCCTCGACCGCGCTCTCGATCTGGTCCGCTTCCTCAGGGCAAACTGCGACTGGGACGCCGCGCAGACGCCCCATTCGCTCCTGCCCTACCTCCTGGAAGAGGCGCACGAGACCGCGGACGCCGTAGCCGCCGGCGATGAGTCCGCCCTCACGTCCGAGCTGGGCGACCTCCTGCTCAACGTGGCGTTCCAGATCGTCCTGGCCGAGGAGCGACGGGCCTTCTCCGCCGAAGACGTCGTGGTCACGCTCGAATCGAAGATGCGGCGTCGTCACCCGCACATCTACGGCGACGGTCCCCGCGTGGACTGGGAGACGCTGAAGGCCGGGGAGCGCGGTCAGCTGACGGGCGAGGAGTCACTGCTGCATGGCATTGCCGGCGGCATGGAGCCGCTGTCCCGCGCGCAGCGCATCCAGGAACGGGTTGCGACCGTCGGCTTCGACTGGCCGGATGCCGGCGGCGCACTCGCCAAGGTCCACGAGGAAGTCGAAGAGGTCAGCGCGCTCCTCGATCGTCCCGGGTCCGACGAGGTCGAGGAAGAGATCGGCGACCTGCTGTTCGCCGTCGTCAACCTGGCGCGCTTGTCCGGCGTGCACGGCATGCGAGCGCTGGTGCGCGCGAACGCGAAGTTCTCGGCGCGGTTCGGTGCGCTGGAGGGGCTGGCGCGTGCGCGCGGCGTGCGGCTTGGCGAGGCGACGCTCGAGGAGCTGGACGTGCTGTGGGACGAGGTGAAGCGGGGCCTGTAGCGGCGGCATCCGTCAGGCGACGCTCGACGTGACGGTCAGTTTCTATGGATCCGTGCGCGAACGACGAAGGGGACATCCAGTTCATCAAGCACGACCGCGTAGAACTCATCTCCTCGAACAACGGGCTGCAGGTAGCTTACCACATTCAGGCTGCTCACTACACTGCCGCGATACTCACCTCCACGGCTATACACATCGTATCTGCGGAGTGAATCCGGTGAGCTGGTCTGGACCCACAGGTCGCCAGCATCGTCCGTGAACAATCCAAGGACCGTTGGTTTGTAAGCCGGAATCTTCGAAGCATCGAGCCGCGTTACGCCATATTCCTTCAACCCCTCGTAGACCGCACTCATGGCCGAGTCTCGCTCGGACGCTGTGACCGGCAGGGGTGAGCGACGAGTTTCCATGAGGAGTGTTGTATCACCGCCCAGCGCAAATCGGTGGATACGATAGGAGGGGTCGCCCGGTGTCGATGCCCAGCCCATTCCGGCCTTGTCGATGAAGCCCGCACCCGTGGCGAAGAACGGGACCCGCGAATATCCGGTGACCCGTTCATCTGCCGAGCTCCAGGCAAACGATCCCGGAGGATCTGACCGATTGACGACTGCCGGCTCGGGCATCAGCACCGAATCAACCTGCGTCAGGTCTGGTGAGTAGATGCGAACCAGTCCGCGACGCGTCTCGAGTACGAGGGAAGGCACAAGAATGTGATCATCCTGCCTCATGACACCGTCCCAGACATATCCCCAACGGAGCAGCGTCAGCGGATACGATCTCAGGAACCCACTGTCTGCGGACAGCACCGACATACGAGCGTTGCGCTGGTCCGGGACGTAGAGGAGTCCGTTGCTCGCCTGCATGAGGCCGAAAGCACTCTCGAACTCGCCGGGACCTCCGCCCTTACCGCCGTATGTGGCGAAATGCTGTCCATCCGCCTCAAACACCCTGATTTCCTGAGCCTGACTCTCCAACACGATAATGCGGCGTGTGGAATCGACGACTAGTGCCTTGATCTCGCCGAACGACGCCGGACCGTCTTCGTCGACGCTCCCGATGCGAAGCTCCTCATGAAGCTGCCAGGGCGGTGCTTCATTGCTGGGCGGTGTATTCACTACGTGGACGGTTCCGCTCGGCAGGGTATCCACAATAGTGGTCCATCCACTACCTGTCTGGGCATCACCACACGCCGTGGCAGTGAGAGACGCGGCGGCTACCAAGAGTGCGCTTCGCATCCTATCCGATCCATGATGAATGGACTACAGCGGACGGAATGGCTGCCCGGTGCGCCGGATTGCGGAACTGTTACGACCCGGAGCATAGGCGCCCAGATCTCGGTTTCTTCGGGGCGCACCTCTCGCGGGGGATCCTGTGCCCCTGCCGGAGGCACCCAGCGCAACTGCCGGGATCGTCCAAAGTGCTCTACAGAAGAACCGGTTCATCGATCCTTCGGGGGAGATGGCGTAACTACGGATACAACCGGTTCAGCATCCGCGGGAACGGAATCATCTCCCGTATGTGCGGCCGCCCCGTGATCCACGCGACCGTCCGCTCCAGCCCCAGCCCGAACCCCGAGTGCGGGAACGTGCCGTACTTCCGCAGCTCGAGGTACCACTTGTAGCTCTCCTCCGGCAGGCCCTGCTCCCGGATCCGCGCCAGCAGACGGTCATGGTCGTCCTCGCGCTGGCTGCCGCCGATGATCTCGCCGTATCCCTCCGGCGCTAGCAGGTCGTCGCAGAGGACGGTCCGCGGATCGTCGGGGTTCTCCTTCATGTAGAACGCCTTCGCCTCCTTCGGATAGTTCACGATGAAGACGGGGCGGTCGAAGCCCTCCGCGAGCGCAGTCTCGTCGGGCGCGCCCAGGTCGTCGCCCCACTGGATCTCGTGACCCTTCTCCTGGAGGATGCGGACGGCCTCGGTATAGTCGAGGCGCGGGAACGGCGGCTTCACGCGCTCGAGCGACGCGGTATCGCGCTCGAGGATGGCCAGCTCGTCACGGCAGCGCTCCAGTGCGCGTTCCACGAGGTACGAAACGAAGTCCTCCTGGAGCTTCATGTTGGCTTCGGAGTCGTTCCAGGCGACTTCCGGCTCGCACATCCAGAACTCGGTGAGGTGGCGGCGCGTCTTGGACTTCTCCGCGCGGAACGTCGGGCCGAAGCAGTAGATTCGACCG
>DATHVW010000103.1:0-4748 GCA_035461085.1 Longimicrobiales bacterium
CTGCTCGTGCTGACGAACGCCGACTACTCGTTGACGCGGGGTATCGAGCTCGACGTCCGCCGCCGCATCAGCGACTTCGCGGACCTGGCGCTCAACTACTCGTTCCTCGACGCGAAGGGTACGGGCTCCGATCCGTTCACGTACACGGGTCTGATCCTGCGCCGCAACACGAACGTGTCGATCGTGACGGGCGAGCGCGTCGATCCGCCGGAGCTGCTGATGACGCTCGACCAGAGCCGTGCCCACAACCTGTCGGGCACGCTCGCGATGCAGTTCGGCGAGGACCAGATGGAGGACAGCCGGGTCGGCAACGCGATCCTCGCGGACCTGGGCATCTTCGCGACGTTCCAGATGGCGTCCGGCCTGCCGTACACGCGCCTGCGCAATGTGGGTGATGGCCAGATCGGTCCGCCGACGGTCGCGGGTCAGGGCGGCACGGCGGCCGAGGAGCTCAACGCCTCGCGCGGCCCGGGCCTGCTGCGGTTCGACACGCGTATCACGAAGGGCTTCAACGTCTTCGGTCTCGCGAGCCGCGCGTTCGTCGATGTCCGCAACCCGTTCAACATCGCGAACACACACGAAGTCTTCATGGAGACGGGCGAGTTGACGAACGACACCTGGTACGAGCGTCAGATCGCCACGACACTGTCGACGCAGAGCGGTCTCGGTACGGTGCGCGACATGGTGATCGCGGATTGGACCGCAGAGAACGCCGTGAACCGCTACATGCTGGCGCAGGCCGAGAAGCGCTTCGGCGATGGCGACGGCGTGTTCACGGTTGAGGAGATGACGAACGCCTGGGGCACGTACTTCAACTGGGTCGAGCTGTTCGGCAACAATGCCCAGTCACCCTACGCGATGCGGACGTCCAACCAGTCGCTGCGACTGGGCCTGGAGTTCACGTTCTGATCGATCGATTGCAGGCCGGGTGCGCGTGTGTGCGCGTACCCGGCCGCTGGATGAGACACCAATGCCCTCCCTTTCGGGAGAGAACATGAGTCGCACAACGTGTAACGACCGGTCCGGTCGGCCGCGGTGGCGCGCGGGCTTTATGGGCGCGCTACTGGCCCTGGTGCTGGTCCCGGCGCTCGCGTCCGCGCAGAGCACCGATGACAAGTATCAGAATCGGAACCGGGACAGCAGTTTCAACCTTGCCTCATCACCGACCACGGTGCTGCGGGTGAACCAGTATCAGTGCGGTCTGGTGTCGAACGGCGCCACCTGCACCGACGTCTTCGACAGCCCGACCGGCGGCGGCGGCTTCTGGCCGACCGGCTCGCCGAACCAGTACATGTTCAACTCGGGCATCCAGGTCGTCGGCATCGTGCCGATGGGATCGAGCTGCACGACGGCCAACCGCGATGCCGGCACATCGCCGGACTGCTTCCCGTGGTCGGGCGATACGGTGGGCGCGTTCTTCATGGATGCGTCCGGCCTGCGTCAGCACGGCGCGCCCGTCACGCCGATCTTCGACTCGCTCAATCCGGATGACATCCGGACGTGCGGCGAGGATGGCAGCGTGTACCCGAACTGCTGGCCGGCCGCCGGCGACGTGCCGGACTTCCCGTTCGCCAGCGCGTACGTCACGGACACGACGCTGTTCAACGACGTCCTGATCGGCCGCAAGGCGGCATCGCAGCAGGACTCGTGGGTGATGTACTGGGATGGTGACCCGACGCGCACGGGCGGTCGTACGCACCCGCTGGGTGTGGCGGTCGAGCAGCGCACGCTCGCGTGGAACTACCCGACCGGCAACGAGTCGGTGGTCTACATCATCTACAAGTTCACGAACGTCACGAACAACCCGCTGTTCCAGCGGCTGAGCGAGACGCGCTATGCGATCGAGCTGCCGGACGCAGGCTGGCGGATCGACTCTATGTACGTCGCGTACCTGTCGGACCCGGACGTGACGCTCCGCTACTCGCTCAACTACGCGACCGCGGTGCTGCCGTTCAACCTCGGCATGTCGTACGACGGCCAGTTCTACGCGCCCGAGTTCGTGTATCCGCCGGCGCTGTTCCATGCGCCGTTCTTCACGGATGCGCCGGGCATGATCGGCATCAAGTACCTGAAGAGCCCGGTCGATCCGATCACCGGTGAAGAGGTCGGCCTGACCAGCTTCTCGCTGACGACCAACGGCGGCAACTTCCCCGATCCGAGCTCGGTGCAGCGCGGCTGGCGCTACATCTCGCTCAACGTGGACCAGTCCAAGGGCGACCCGAACTGCACGTTCACGGACCCGCAGGAAGTCCGTGACCGCCGTTCCTGCTACCTCGCGCAGCAGACGGCGGACGTCCGCTTCTTCGTCGGCTCCGGTCCGTTCTCGCTGGATCCGGGCGCGAGCGCGACGATCGCAGTGGCGCAGTACGCAGCGGCGACGGTCGCGACGAGCACGATCGCGCGTGGCACGGGCACGGCGCCGTCGAACGCGCCTGGCTTCCCGACGCTCGCGCCGGGCTGCAATGGCGAGCCGATCCGTCCGCTCGAGATCGGCGCCGGCTACCCGACGTCGTTCCCGTCGTCGCTCTGCCCGGCACCTGGCGAGCAGATCGACCAGTACGACCTCGCACCCTACGTCGTGCCCGGCTCCATGCTCGGCAGGGCGATGGTCGCGCAGGCGATCTTCGACAACAAGTTCCTCCTCGGCTTCGCGCCGGAGACGCCGCCCTTCTACCTCGTGCCGGGCAACAACACCGTCACGGTGGTGTGGGAGCCGACCGCGACTGAGGCTGACGGCGACCCGTTCTTCGCGGCCGCCGGCGATCCGAACAACGCACTGTACGACCCGAACTACCGCCAGTTCGATGTCGAGGGCTACCGCATCTACCGCGGCACCTCGCCGTCCGACATGTCGCTCATCGCACAGTTCGACAAGTCGGGCTCCACGTTCACGGACGTGCTGTGCGTGACCGACCCGACGATCGCCACCGGTGAGCCCTGCACGGACGTGCACGAGGTCGATATCACCGGCGACTTCGTCCAGAACATCACGGTCGCGCGTCTGCAGAATGGCGATCCGATCGTGCTCGAGGCCGATACCGCGCTGTCCGAGCAGATCGAGGCAGGAACCGCACTGCCGCTGACCAACACGGGGATTCCGTTCGCCTTCATTGACACCGATGTGCGCAATGGCTTCCAGTACTTCTACCGTGTGACGGCGTTCGACATCAACTCGATCCGGTCGGGCCCGACGTCGCTGGAGTCGGCCGGTCCGATCAAGTCGGTGCTGCCGCAGGCGGCCGCTACGTCGCTGACAAGTGCAGCATACGACGTCGGCCTGTTCGGTCGTGGCAACGTCCCGCTCGAGGGCTCGATGCCGAGTCTCAGCGCCACAACGGGCATGTTCGACGGGCCGATGCCGCCGACGGACCTGTTTGCGGGAGAGTTCGTGGCCTTCGCGCCGCAGCTGCTGCCGCAGGGCGTAAAGGAAATACGCATCGACAGCATCTGGCCGGGCTATTACCCGAGCGGTGTCATCGGTCAGTACTTCATGACCGCTGATGGCCAGCCGATTCTGATCCAGTTCACGCAGCGTACATCGCAGACGGGCGCCGGCACGACCGAGACGTTCGAGATACCGGTCGTCAGCGTGGCGTCGGATCCGGCCACGCGCCAGACGCTGCAGGCCCAGGGTGTGGATGCTCCGCCGCTCGCGGGCAGCCTGACGGCCACGATCAGCATGGATCGCCCTCACTGGCACTCGAACCAGGCGGACTGGGCGTACAAGCAGCCCGGCTTCTGGGTCGTCGATCCGCCGAATACGTTCCCGGGCGGCTCGCGCTGGTTCGCGGGCACGAATGAGTCGACGGCGCACCCGACTGCGGGCATCTACACAGCCGGGTCTCTGCCGGGCATGACGATCTTCAAGCCCACGCCGTACGGCGGCACCGGCACGCCTGCACCGGGCGCGATGGCCAACTACGTGGACATCAACAACACCACGCGTTCCGAGGCCCTGTTCCGTCGCTTCTACGGCTCGATGTTCGGCGTGCAGCGCGCGGCCGACATGGAGTTCCACTGGGGCGCTTCCGGGCTGGACAGTGTCGTGGACGTGACGCACGATGTGCGCGTCCGCTTCCACCCCCACGCCCAGGCGACCTACGGGTTCCTGACGGACGGTGATGGCAACGGTGTGCTCAACTACGGCGACTTCTACTACATCCCGCAGACGGGTGTCGCCTGCGACGCACACGAAGTGTCCAACCTGCCCTGCACGAATCCGGCGCCGCTGGCCAATCAGCCTGTGGTCCTGCCGACAGACGTGACGGGCGACCTCGCCGGTGACGGTGCGGGCTTCGGGTTGTACATCGCGGGTGAGCCGTACCTGTTCAATGGGCCGGTGCCGACGAACACCGTATGGACGCTGCGCACCTACAACGGCACGGTCACACAGTCCGCGTCGGGTACCTACGCCTTCGCGGGACTGGGTCGTACGCCCGCGGTGCCGGGCCTCGGCTTCGTGCTCCAGGTCAATTCGCCGGCCCAGATCGTGGCAGCAGAGGCGGATCTGACGCGCGTGCACACGGTACCGGACCCGTACTATGCAACGAGCACGTTCGACCTCGGTCCCACGACCAAGGAACTGCAGTTCGTCAACATGCCGGCGCAGGGTACGATCCGTATCTACTCGCTGTCCGGTGTGCTGGTGGATGTGATCAACCACAACGATCCGGCTGGTGGCGGCGTTGCGAAGTGGAACCTGCGTAACCGCAGCAACCAGTTCGTGGCGAGCGGCGTGTACCTGTATC
>DATHVW010000104.1:0-72102 GCA_035461085.1 Longimicrobiales bacterium
CGACCATGTCCTGCTCGAACTCCGCCCGTGATGGAGCCCTCATTCCGTGTGCGCCGTGGCAGCTCGAGCACGTGGGCGGCGCATCCTCCCGCGCGTGCAACCGGGACAGGGCGGGTGCGGGGTCCAGTGCAGCGAGGGCACGGCCGTGCACGTCGTGCGGGACCGAATCCCCGGCCGCGGCATGACATGCGCCGCACGTCGCCGGCTGGGCGAGCGGCGCGAGCGAGGACGCGGGATCATCGACACGCCGCATGTCGTGCGCGACGTGACAGCTCGCACACGTGACCGCATCGAGATGCGGGTCGTCGGGGGGCAGTGCGGCGGATGCGTGGCATGCGACACAGTCCCGGTTGAGACGGGCGCGGACGTCGGCCGACGACGTATCGATGGCGACTGCGTCGTGCACGCCATGACAGTCGGCGCAGCTGGCCGCCTGGGTCGCGGGCTGGCCGGGAGTGCGCGTGATGGCCGCGGTCGCATGCACACCGCGCACGTGTGCTTCCGATTCCGGCTCATGACACGAAGTGCATGACTCCGTACCTACGTCCGTGGTGCGCTCATGCGGATAGCGGCTGAAGCCGGTGTGGCAGCTCGAGCACGATAGCGACGCGTGCGCGGATGCACGGAGCGTGAGGTCGGAGACCACGAGCGCGCGTGCCTCGGCGAGTGACGCGGCATGACGCCGCATGAGCTCCAGCTCGCCGTGACACAGCGTGCACTGCGCGTCGGCGGACTGCTGCGCGTCGGCCGAGCCGGGCAGCGCCACCAGCCAGAGCGCGGCCGCACATGCGGCCACAGTGATGGTTGAACGGATGAAGCTGTGCCTCAAGGCTCGCCCCCGTATTTCGCGAGTCGATTCCGCACCTGGTGCCGGCTCAGGCCGAGCAGGCGACCGGCCTCGCTGCGATTGCCCTCGGCACGGCGCAGCGCCTCACGCAGCAGCATGCGCTCGAGCGTGCCGAGGTCCACCCCGTCCGGACCGAACGCCGCGGCGTCCGGTTCCGATTCCTCCCGTCGCCCATCCGTCCCCTGGAGCTCGCGCGGCAGGTTCTCCAGTCGTATGGAATCTCCCTCGGCCAGCAGCACCGCGCGCTCGATGACGTTGCGGAGCTCGCGGATGTTGCCCGGCCAGTCGTGCGCTTTCAGACGCTCCATCGCCGCCGGCTCGACATGCCGCACGCGCCTGCCCAGCTCGCGACTGTAACTGTTCATGAACGCCGTCACGAGCAGCGGCACGTCGGACGCACGATGGCGCAGCGGCGGCAGCTCGATCGGCAGCACACTGAGGCGGTAGAACAGGTCCTGACGAAAGCGGCCCGCGCGCACGTCGGCCTCGAGGTCGCGGTTCGTCGCTGCGACCACGCGCGCGTTCACGACCAGGTCCCGTGTGCCGCCCACGCGGCGGAACGTCTTCTCTTCGATGAATCGCAGCAGCTTGCCCTGCACGCCCGGCGACAGCTCCGCGATCTCATCGAGGAACAGCGTCCCCTGGTCGGCGACCTCGACGAGGCCGCGCTTGAGCGTGCGCGCGTCCGTGAACGCACCCTTCTCATGGCCGAACAGCTCCGATTCCATCAGGCTCTCGGTGAGAGCGGAGCACGTGACGTTGACGAAGGGACCGTCGGCGCGCGGGCTGAGATCGTGGATGGTGCGGGCGAGAAGGCCCTTGCCCGTGCCGGTCTCTCCGAGGATCAGCACCGTGGCCGAGTCCGCGGGAGCAACCTTCTCCACCAGGTCCGTCACCTCGCGCATGGCGGGGCTCGTTCCGATCATGCGGCCGGACGCCCCCGGCCCGCGCAGCGACCGCAGCTCACGACGCAGGCGCGTGCGTTCCAGCGCCGCACGCATCGTTGCTTCGACACGATCGATCGAAAACGGCTTCTCCAGATAGTCGAGGGCGCCCAGACGCAGTGCGGCAACCGCGGACTCGATCGTGCCGTGCGCCGTCATCATGACGCATGGCACGTCGTCCGCCGTGACGAGCTCGCGCAGTATCTCCGTTCCCTCGCCGTCGGGCAGCTTCACATCCAGGAGCGCTGCGTCCGGATGCTCCGATGCGATCAGCCGCCGCGCTTCGGCCAGCGTTGACGCCACGACCGGCTCGAAGCCCCGCTGCGACAGCCGCTCGGCCACGACTTCGCGAATGAGCTTGTCATCCTCCAGGATCAGAATGCGCTCATCCATGGGACCTCGCGGGCTCGTGCGGCTGACGACGGTGCGCCTCGGCACTGCGGGTGAGTATCGCATCCGGCGCCGTGTCGTGCGATGCGCGCGCTGGCCCGGCTTCCGCTGGCGCGGCATGCGGGTCGGCGCGGTGGTCGGCCTGCCGGTCCGAACCGGCGGCGGGCAGTGTCAGCCAGACGGTGGTTCCCTGGCCGGGCTGGCTGTCGATGGCCAGCTCGCCGCCGTGCGCCGCGAGGATGCGCACGACCAGGGGCAGGCCCAGGCCGGTACCGTTGGGCTTCGTGGAGTGGAACGGCCGCAGCGCCTGCTGCACGGCCTCCTCGGTCATGCCGAGCCCGGTATCGCGGACCGCGATGGCAATGCGACCGCCGGTTGCCCGGATGGTGAGCGTGATGGTGCCGCCTTCGGGCATCGCCTCGGCAGCATTGAGCACGACGTTCTGCACGGCCTGCTGGATGCGCCGGGGCTCGGCCGCGATGGCGGAATCGTCGGCGGCGTAGTCGCGGACGATCTCCACACTGCGCAGGGCGGGATGTCCGGCGAGGCCGAGGAGCGCGTCATCGATGACTTCGCGGACGGGTACGGCCGTTCGCTCGGGCGGCATGGGCCGGGCGAGGGAGAACAGATCGCGCATGGTGTCGGAGAGACGTTCGAGCTGCTGGTGCATCGAGTCGAGCACGTCGCGGCTGCCCGGGTCCATGACGTATTCCTGCTCGAGCAGGTCCATCGCAGAGCGAATGGAGGCGAGGGGCCGTTTGAACTCGTGGGCCATCTCGGCGGCGAGCTCACCGACCTGGGCGAACCCCTCGCGCTCATCCGCTGCGAGGTCCCGTTCGGCCTCCCGCGCCTCGACCTCGCGACGGTGGCTGATCAGGCGGACCATGGACGCCTCGATCTCCTTGAGCTCGTCGCGCGCCGGGCGCCGCTCATTGCCGCCCGCGCTCTCGTCGGAGAGCAGGTGTCCCATGCGCTGAAGCGGACCGACGACCTCGCGCTCGAGCATGGTGACGAGTACGAAGCCGAGGGCGAGCAGCCCCAGCAGAACGAGGCCGACACCCATCCACATGCCGCGCCGCACAGCGGCACGGAGGGGAGCCATGGAGTAGCGCAGCTCCATGACGGCGGGCTGCGCGATGCGGATCGGCATGAAGACATCGACGACATCGCCGCGGCCGGTCGTGCGCGCGACGCCCATCGCCGGGAGCTCGCCGGCAGTCGGCAGCCAGGCTCCGCGCGCTGCGCGGCCGCCCTCTTCGGTCTCGTCCGACGAGAGCAGGATGAGCCCGTCGCTGCTGTGGAGTCGGGCGAATTCCACGGTCTGCGTGGCGGCGAGCTGCTGGAGCGTCTGGCGCGCGGCGGCGTGGTCTCCGCGTGAAAGAGCCGACTGGATGGTGGCCTGAGCGGTGGTCGCGGACACGAGTGCCTGCTCGCGGGCGGTCGAAACCAGCTGGTCGTGCCAGTAGCCGAAAGAGAGGAACGCGACGAGCGCGAGCACGGCGAAGCCGCCCGCGACCATGGTGAGGCCGACCTTGCTGCGCAGCGGCAGGTCCCGGAGCCGGTTCCGCATGGAGCGTTTCATGAGGATCGCAGACGCGGGAGGCGGGTCCCGGCCCTGGCCGGAACCCGCCCGGTGGATGCGTCCCGAAGGGTTACGATCACAGCGCGAGCAGAGCGAGAACTGCCAGTGCGGTCGCATTCGCCATGACCGCCGTTCCCAGTCCGCGTGTCCAGTAGAGGAATCCGAACACCAGGCCGGGCACCAGAACTGTCACTGCTGTGAAGGCCACGGCCGCGAGCGGAGTCGTGAATCCGAGTCCGGCCACGCCCGGCGCATAGAGCAGTACCTGAACCAGTGCGGCCGCCGCAATGCTGATCACCGCCGCCTCGCCCGCGTTCACCCGACCCCACCGCAGCAGCAGCCACGCCACGCCCGTCACCAGGAACAGCCGCAGCAGAACCTCGTCCACCAGCGCCTGGCCCAGAGAGGCGACCACCATCCCGCCCGCGCCGCCCGGCAGTGCGGCCGGAATCACGAACGGCAGTGCGATCAGCCCGAGGGCTACGCCCGCCAGCGCTCCGAGCGCCAGGTCGCCAGCCGCGCGCCAGCTCGGTGCGAACGCCGGTACCGGGTGCCGGCCCGGAAGCCGCTGGATCAGTCGCAGCGCCAGCGTGATCACGGGCCCGCCGATCCACAGCGTCGCGAATGCCGCCATCAGGACTGCACCCGTCTCCGTCACGCGCAGCTGCAGACCCCAGATCTCCGGCCGATCCATCAGGAACAGCACGAGCAGGGATGTGAACGTCGCGCCCACGAGGACTGTGCCGATCTGGCGCTCCGGCCAGCGTGCATACGCGTTCCGAAGCATGCGCCAGCCCGCCACGGCCGCTGCCGCCACGACGGCGGTCCCGGCCAGCCAGCCAATGCCCACACCCACCATCGCCGGCAGCCGACCCATGTAGATGGCGGGCATGCTGAGGGCGATCCACATCGTCACGATCCACGCGAACGGCAGCGCGATCAGCGCGTATACCGCTCCCCGGCCCAGGTCGCGCATCGCATCCCGCGCAGCCATTTCCGCCGGACGCCCGAAGAATCCGAGCACCAGCGCGTGCACCATCCCGATCATCGCGCCGACCACGAACAGGCCGGACGCCGTCATGAACAGTCCGAAGCCGCTCAGGCGGCCGCTCAACGTCATCAGGGCTACAAGAAGGCCGCCGAGGGCGATTCCGCCCGCCGCTGACCATGCGATCGTGCCCCACCCGTGCAGGCCGATTTCCCGCGGTTCCGCTTCCGTCCGCTGCTCGGCCATCATCATTGTCGCGCTCATTTGGTCCTGCCCTTTCAGGGGCCCATCCACCAGGAACGGTGTCTCCGTTCGCACCCTGATAGGGCAGGAGCGGGACCGCATTCCGGCGGACCCGTCCAAATGATTGCATGGCAATGAGTTGCGGGCTGTCAGTGGCCGGAATGGAGCGGCGCTGGGGAGCGGAAAGTGCGCGATTTCGCGCACCCTGGTGAGCGATTTCGCGCGCACAGTCGGACGCGGAACCCGTTCTGCAAATTGGCTCATGGGGATATGACAGCGCCCATCCGGCGCAGGTGTGACCGGATGGGCTGCTGCCGGAAACCGCACGGAGACGGCATTGCGGCGGTTCGGCACGGGCGCGCCGCGGCGCCCCGATGGGCGGCTTCATGCGCGGCAGAGCCAATCTGGTTAAGGGGTGCCGCGTCCGACGGCGGCGCTCATGGTGCCGCCTGCCGCTGCCGCGGGGTTCGGCGCGACTTCGACGGCGATATCGATTCCGTCACGCACGCTCTGTCCGACGATGCAGAAGTCCTCGAACATCTCGAGGCAGCGTGACATCCGCTCCACGTCATCCGGAGCCACCACGGGCTCGATGCGAACGCGCATGGAGCCGACGCGGAATCGGCCGCGCTCGTTGCGCACCATGGTGCCCTCGACGACGGCCTTCATGTCGAGTACCTCGATGCGTGACCGGCTCAGACAGAACTTGAGACTGGCGCTCATGCAGTTGCCGACGGCAGCCGCGAGCAGGCGCGCCGGGTTCGGTCCCGCTCCCTCGCCGAGCGGCGGGGGCTCATCCGTGACCAGGGGAGGTACACCTTCCAGCTCGAAATCGACAGCGAACTGATAGTCCCGCGTCAGGTCGAGTGTGATCGAGAATTCCTGCTGCATGTCCAGCCCCGTGAATTGAGGATTGTGCTGATTGCCTGAAATGAAGGTATGAGGCGGGGTCGAAATGTCTGTGGGGCAGGTCGAGTTGCGCGATGAGGAGTTTGCCCTACAGCCGGGAGGGCGAGGTTTCGTGCCAGGGCTCTCTTTCGCGGCGCGGAAATCAGCGGGGCGGCGTGCGTTATGGGCTGCCCGGGAGGATCGGACGCGGAACCCACTCTGCAGAACGGCTGGACGGGGCATGCGAATGTCACCGGGACCGCCGGGGTACATGTCCGGGCGCGTCGCGGCCATGCGGGTCTGAGCCGTTCTGCAGAGTGGGTTCCGCGTCCGGTTGCTGGACGATGACGGCTCCATCCGCCAGGTTTACTCCTCCCTGCACACAGTTCAACATCCAGCAAGGCGGCTGCTGCGCACGCGCGTCGCGCCGCCGCACGAGGCAGCAGCAGCAGCGTGAACATCCTGAACGTCAACAACCTCCCCAAGAGCTATGGCAGTCGCGTCATCTTCGACGGCGTGTCGTTCGCGATCGACGACACGGAGAAGGTGGGCTTCATCGGCGTGAACGGCTCGGGGAAGTCCACCCTGTTCCGCATAGTCGCCGGCATGGAGGGCGCGGACTCCGGTGACATTGCACGCCGCCGCAATACCACGGTCCGCTACCTGTCGCAGGAGCCGGAGTTCGAGGAGGGGCAGACGATCCTCGATGCCGTCGGCGAAGGACGGCCGGAGCTCGGGGCGGCGTTTGCCGAATACGAGACCGTCACGCACGCGCTCACCGCGCCTGACGCAGATCACGACCGCCTGGTGCAACGGCAGGCGGAGCTGACGGCGACGATCGACCGGCTCAACGGCTGGGACTGGACGCATCGTGCGGAGGCAATGCTCACGCGCCTGGGTGTGCAGGACTGGGAACGCGGCGTGGCTGGCCTGAGCGGCGGCGAATCGAAACGCGTGGCGATCGCGCGCGCACTGCTGGCGCAGCCCGACCTGCTGCTGCTCGACGAGCCGACGAACCATCTCGACGCGGATACTGTTCTGTTTCTCGAGGAGTATCTGATCGAGTATGCGGGCGCGGTGATGCTGATCACGCACGATCGCTACTTCCTCGATCGGGTGGTTGACCGGATGATCGAGGTCTCCGCGGGAGAGCTGACGACGTACATGGGCGGCTATACGGAGTACCTCGAGGCGCAGGCCGCGCGTGCGGAGTGGCAGGCGACGGTGGACGCAAAGCGCAGGAAGCTCGTCGAGCAGGAGCTCGAGTGGGCGCGCCGCTCACCCCCCGCACGCACGGGCAAGTCACGCGCTCGCGTCGATCGCGCACGAGCGCTCGAGAAGGAGAGTCGCACATACGCATCGAAACAGACGGCGGACCTGACGCTGCACGCGCCCGACACGGCACGGCTCGGACGCACGGTGCTCAACCTGCACGGCATCCGGAAGGCGTATGACGGCCGTGTGCTGATCGATGGCTTCGATACCATACTCCGCGCAGGCGAGCGCGTAGGCATCATCGGGCCGAACGGTGCCGGCAAGACCACCCTGGTGCGCATCATCCTCGGCGAGGAGCTGCCTGACAGCGGGGAAGTGGAGATCGGAGTCAACACCCGGATCGCATACTTCGATCAGCTGCGCACCCAGCTCGACGACAGCCTTTCCGTCTATGAAGCAGCGGGCGGCACCGACTGGGTGGAGATCGGCGGGCGCCGCGTCCATCTGCGAAGCTGGCTGGAGGACTTTCTGTTCCCGACCGAACGGCAGCAGCAGAAGGTGTCCAGCCTGTCCGGTGGCGAACGCAATCGCCTGATGCTCGCCAGGCTGTTCATGCAGCCCTCCAACCTGCTCATCCTGGACGAGCCCACCAACGACCTCGACCTCGTCACGCTGCAGGTCCTCGAGGCCGCGCTCACCGACTATCCCGGCTGCGTCCTGATGGTCACGCACGATCGCTTCTTTCTCGACAAGATCGCCACCGCACTGTTCGTATTCGAAGGCAATGGCGTCGTGCACCGCCACGAAGGCGGCTTCGAGCTGTATCGCAGGCTGCGCGAGCAGCGCGAGGCTGCCGCAGCGGAGAGCGCCCGCGACGCGGCGCGCGCAGCGCGTGTCCAGCCGGCGCGCACGGACAAGCCGGTCGCCGGGTCCGCTCGTCCCACAAAACGGCTGAACTGGAACGAGGCGCGGGAGCTGGAGGGCCTCGAAGTACGCATAATGGAGGCGGAAACGGCCCGCGATGAGCTCGAGGCACGGCTGGCGGATCCGGCGCTGTACCGCGATCCGGCCGCCGCCGCGGACGCGACGGCGTCATTTTCGGCCGCGAAGGCGGCCGTGGAGGCGCTGTATGAGCGCTGGGCGGAGCTGGAGGAGCGCAGGAACGGCTAAAGTGTTATATTGGTAGTACTTACACGGAACCTCATGGGGTTTGTGGGGTTTCATGTGTAGTGCCGCAAGAGCCGCATTCGCCCAGGACATTCCCCGGAGTAAAGGAGACGCGATGGCGCGACCGAAGATGACGACTCGAAACGCAGTCTTGCTGGCTACGGGAGCCGCGCTTATCACGGTGGGCTTCAGTGTGTCTGCATCGAGCCGGCGCAGCGTCGATACGCTGGTCGCCGAAGCGGCGTCGGGCGCCAGTCTCGTGAGCGAGGCGGCCGCCACCGTCATGGCCGGCACGTCGAAGCGGGCGGGTCTGGGTCAGGAGTGGGATCTGCCGAACCTGGATCACCCGCGCATCGACTACTGGGTGGCGCGGTTCGACACGGTGCCGGAGATGCGCAAGAAGTTCCAGGGCTTCCTGGATCGAGGTGCGGAGCTCGCGCCGATGATCCTGGAGCGTCTGGAGGCGCGCGGCATGCCGCAGGACCTGCTGTACCTGGCGATGATCGAGTCGGGATTCCAGCCGAACGCGACGTCGCACGCGGCCGCGGTGGGTGTGTGGCAGTTCATCAGCGCGACGGGGCAGCGTTACGGTCTGGACATCGATCGCGCGGTGGACGAGCGACGCGACCCGGTGCGCGCGACGGAAGCTGCACTGGACTACCTGGAGGACCTGCACGACCGATTCGGCTCGTGGTATCTGGCTGCAGCGGCGTACAACTCGGGCGAGGGCCGCGTGGGTCGTTCGATGCGCGCGGAGTTCGGACGTGAACGTGCGCGCAGCGAGTCGGAGTACTACCAGATCTGGGACAGGCTGCCGAAGGAGACGCGCGACTACGTCCCGCTCATGATCGCAGCAGCGCGGATCACGAAGGATCCTGAAGCGTACGGTTTCCGTCCGCTGACGCCTTCGCCGAGCGCCTGGGCAGAGATCACGGCGGCGCCCGCGACGCAGCTGGATGACATCGCGGCGATGTACGGCACCACGGTCGGGGAGCTGAAGGCGCTGAATCCTCACTTCCTGCTGAGTCGCACGCCGAACAACCGCAGCTATCCCGTGCGCGTGCCCGTCGGGGCGGTGCAGTATGCACAGGCGCAGGGGAGCCAGGTCAACGTCGCCGACTGACGGGGTGAGCGAATGACACGAGGGGTCGCGGGCGAAAGCTCGCGGCCCCTTCGTCGTTGCGACACCAACCTTGCGTGGCGCAGTGCGTGCGCCTTGATTGCGCGGAATGATGAACGCAGCGGAGCTCCAGCGGTACCTTCACCGTCACATCCCGATCTCGGACGCGATGGGCATCACGGTCACGACAGCGTCGGCGGCCGTCGTCGAGCTGCGCGCAGCGCTCGCACCGAACCTGAATCATCGCAGCACCGCCTTCGGCGGCAGTGTCGCGTCACTGGCTGTGCTCGCCGCGTGGAGCGTGGTGCGGGTGGGGCTGGACGGGATCACGCCCGTGCCACAGATCGTCGTGCAGCGGACGTCCATCGAGTACGCGGCTCCCGTGTGGTCGGACTTCGACGCGGTGTGTCGTCGCCCGCCGGAGGAGGTGTGGCAGCGATTCATGCAGGCGTTTACGCGGCGCGGTCGTGGCCGGCTACGACTGGCGGTGGACATACGGTGCGCCGGCGAGCCGGTGGGACATCTCACGGGCGAGTTCGTCGCCATGACCGGCGCGTGATGTCACGCACGATCACCAGGCTCGAGCCGCAGCGGCGCAATCCGGAGCTCGTCAACCTGTACCTCGACGGCGAGCTCCATGGTGCGGTGGCGTTTACCGCCGTGGATGCGGAGCGTCTGCATTCCGGCGACACGATCACACAGGAGCGGCTCGATCGTCTGCTGGCGGCGGACGAGCGCTGGAAGGCGCGGCACGCGGCGCTTTCGCTGCTGTCGGTTCGCGCGCGTGCGCGCGGTGAGCTGCGCGATCGCCTGCGCAGGAAGGGATTCAGCGATGCTGCGGTGGAGCACGCACTCGCGGAAGTGGACAGGCTCGGGTTCGTGGATGATGCCGCGTTCGCGGAGTCGTGGGTACGCGACAGGCTGACACTGCGGCCGCGTGGTGCAAAGGCGCTCGTGCACGAGCTGGGTCGCAGGCATGTGGCGGCCGATGTCGCGCGGGCCGCGGTCGCGCGCGTCATGGAGGCGCAGAACGTCAGCGATGATGAGCTGTGCAGCGCGGCGGCTGGACGCTGGCTGCAGACGCATCCGGTGCGTGCGGGTGAAGATGATGCGCGCCGTGAGCGCAGGCTCGCCGGCTTCCTCGCCCGGCGCGGCTACCGTCCTGGCGCCATCAGGTCCGCAGTCGATGCGCTGCGCAGCGCGGCAGCCGATCGGGACCGACATTCCGCGTGAAACGCGATGCCGACCGTGTCCGCGACATCGTGCGCCGCTGCGGCTGGAACGTCACATCCTGGCAGATCCTGAACCCGGGCTTCACATACTGGGTGCACCCCGGACACGACGCCGTCGTCGGGTACATCGAACGCAACGGCGTTCGCGTGGTCGGCGGCGCACCGGTATGCGCCGATGAGCATCTGGAGGATGTGGTCGCCGCCTTCGAGAGCGACGCATCGGCAGCAGGTGCCGGTGTAATCTATTTCGCGGCGGAGCGTCGCATGGCGGAGCTGGCGCGCGCGGAAGCGCGGCGCGTAACGTTTCCGATCGGTGCGCAGCCGTTCTGGGATGCCGGCGTGCTGACGCGCGAGTTCGACAGGCATGCGTCGTTGCGGGCACAGCTCAACCGGGTTCGGAACAAGGGCGTAACGACACGCGAGATCTCTACCCTCGATCCAACGACGGCTGCCGCCCTGCACAGGTGTCTCGCGGAGTGGATCGAGCAGCGCCCGCTCCCGCCGCTGCACTTTCTGATCGAGACCGAGACGCTGCGGGACGTCGTGGACCGTCGCCTGTTCGCAGCGGAGCTCGGCGGCGACGTCGTGGGATTCCTGGTAGCGACACCGGTACCCGCGCGCGGGGCCTGGCTCATTGAGCAGATCGTGCGCGGCGCCGCGGCGCCGAACGGCACCGCGGAGCTTCTGCTGCATCATGCGACAGGGACGCTGCCGGGCAGGATCACCCTCGGTCTCGCGCCGCTGGCACGGCGCGGCGATCCCCTGGTGGACCGCGCGCCGCGCTGGGTGACGATCCTCCTCGCGCGGCTCCGCGCTCACGGCGGAGGGTACTTCAACTTCGAAGGGCTGGAACGCTTCAAGGCGAAGTTTGGCGGATCGTCGTGGGACGTGGTATACGCGAGCGTGGCGCCGGGTACACCTGTGACGCGCGCGCTGCTGGCCGTTACGGCCGCGTTCAGCGGTGAGTCGCTGCTGCCGTTTGCGGCGCGCGCAATGCGCCGGCGATTGGCCGGTTCTTCAGCCGGGATGTGGATGCGCACACGCCCGGTGCGTTCATTGCACCAGGCATCCGGGAAATGTCAAATGGAGGCGGGAATGTCCAGGGCGTTCGTGAACGAGGATCGTGATGATGATGTGCCGCGCGTGCACTTCACGCTGCCGCCGTTCAACGACCCGTCCTACCCGCGCGCCGCGGCTCTTGCACTGATCGAGGCGGCGTGCGACGGCCACACATCGGAGGCCGAGGAGGCGACGGGTTACCGCTTCGGAGAGCCGCAGCTGCACCGGTACGTCCGGAGTCTGCTGGAGCAGGAGGAGGCCCGGCCGGAAATGGAGCAGGATCGTCGTCTGATCACCGTCGCGAAACGGTTCCTGCGCTGACGGCTGCGACCCGCCTCAGACGGGGATGCCGCGCCAGAACGCGGCGGCACGCGCCAGGCGTGCCGTCAGATCCGGCAGCTCATCGGGCAGGACCAGGTCGGCGAATCCGCACGTGGGACACACGAGCAGCACATCGCCGGCAACGGCGAACGGCTCCATCAGGTAGTGATCGGCACTTTCCGGACACGTGAACGGCCGGAGCGCTTCATACCGGTGATAACGGCGCAGCATGGCGGCCACGCGACGGGCTTCGGCACGTGCAGTTTCGTTCATGTCCTCGAGATTACGGTTTTCTCCGCGCGGGATCCATGGGTTGTGCAGGCTTCTTGCACGTGGCGGGCGCAACGGAGGTGCATCGGGTGAGTGCTGAGGGCGGGCAGGATCTGAGACAGGCACTGCTGGACGCGGCGGCGACGCGTCCGCTGGTCGGCGGTGAAACAGACGACCTGATCGAGGATGCGGCGACGCGCATCGCCGACCTGCTCGGGTCCATTGACGGGCCGGAGCGCTGGACGCTGTTCGACGAGGCGCTGGCGCGCATGGCCACCCCGGGCGCGTCGCTGCGCAAGCTGGAAAAGCGCATCCGCCAGGCCGCGATCGGCGCGGCCGGCTCGGAGCGCGCGCGCGCGGTGGTCGCCGTGGCGCCCGAGATCCAGATCGACGATCTGCCGGGCACCGTCCGCTTCGGCATCGCGGACGAGGAGAAGGTGGTCATCGACGGATCCGCGTACACCGTGCCGATCGCCGGGCGTCTGGTCGGCGGTGCGCTCGAGCGGACACTGCTTACGCGGAGCACGGACGAGTTCATCGCAGAGGCACGCCCTGCACTCCAGGCGCAGCTGCAGCTGGCACGTGAAGAGACGCGGAACGCGGCAGCGCAGATCGATCGCATCCTGAGCGAGCGCGTGTCACGCCCGCTCTACGACGCACGCGGCCTCCGTCGCATGGTGCTGCGCGCGATCCGCGACGCGGATGACATCCCCGCCGCGCTCGAGGAGATCGAGTATCGCATTGGCGCGTTCGACCGGGAAGCGGGCGAGCGTGAGCGCGTGCGCGCGCTGGTCGAGGAGCACGGCCTCATCGCGTATCGTGAATACTTCCCGACCGCACGCTCGCTCGAGCGCCAGCTCATCATGTACGCGGGCCCCACGAACAGCGGCAAGACATGGCGGGCGCTGAACGACCTGGTCGCCGGTGAGTCGGGTGCCTACCTGGCGCCACTGCGCCTGCTTGCCCTGGAAGGGCAGGAGGAAATCGAGAAGCGCGGCCGCGTCTCGAGCTTCCTCACGGGCGAGGAGCGCGACATCAAGGAGGACGCGCGGTTCATCGCGAGCACGATCGAGATGATGGATCCGCGGCGCGTCGTCGACACCGTCGTGATCGATGAGGTTCAGCTGCTGACGGATCGTGATCGCGGCTGGGCCTGGTGCCAGGCGCTGGTCGGCGCGCCCGCACGCAATGTCATCATGACCGGCTCCCCCGATGCGATTCCTCTCGTGAAGGCGATGGCCGAGTACCTGGGCGAGCCGCTCACGGTGCACATGCTCGAGCGCTATGTGCCGATCGAGGCGGCTGCACAGCCGATGTCGCTCGCGGACATCGAGCCGGGCACCGCCGTCATCGCGTTCACGCGCCGCGACGTTCTCGCGCTGAAAGCCGAGCTGGAAGGAAAGCATCGAGTGGCGGTGATCTACGGTAACCTCACGCCGGAAGTGCGCCGCGAAGAGGCGCGCCGCTTCCGCTCCGGCGAGGCGCAGGTGCTGGTGAGCACGGATGCGATCGCCATGGGACTCAACCTGCCGATACGGACCGTGTGCTTCTCGACGCTCCAGAAGTGGAATGGCGAGGACGACGTGCAGCTCGAGCCGTGGGAGATCCTCCAGATCGGCGGTCGTGCCGGCCGGTTCGGCCACTACGAGCGAGGTCATGTCGGTGCGCTCGACCGCCGCGATGCTCGCCGCGTGGCGCAGGTGTTCTCGGCGGATTACGAGCCGCCGCATCGCGAGATCGCGACGAAGGTGCGCCCCGGCGCCGACCACATTGCGGTCATCGCGGAAGGATTGCACACGCGGCGTCTCGGACGCGCGCTGTCGGCGTTCCAGCGCGGGATGACGTTCGACTCGGAGCTGCTCTCGCCCGGTGTGCAGGATGACATGATCGTGCTCGCGGATCTGGCCGATCGCCATCCGAAGATCCCGCTCGCGGAGCGGCTGACGCTGGCATCTGCACCGGTGGACATGCGCATCGAGTGGTTGATCGAGGAGTACGGTACCTGGATGGGTGTGCGAGCCGCGGCCGGCGAGGTCCATCTGGCGCCGCTTGCGCCGGTGTTTCAGAAGGAGCGCGCGTTCAGCGACGATGAGCTGCGCGGCGCCGAGATGGAGGCGAAACGGCTCACGCTCTATGCGTGGCTGGCCTACCGCTTCCCCGAGACGTTCCCGGATCTGGCGCACTGCTCTGCACAGCGTCGCTCGCTCGACGCTTTCATTGAACGCAGTCTCGCCGCACGCCGCCTGCGCCGGCAGGCGGAGCGGCCGCGCCGGGCACGCCGCCGCGGCTGACGGTCACCGCCGATCAACGCGGCCCACTGTCGCTGTTTGACCGAGCGCGCTACAGCGTGCCCGGCTCGTTCTCCGCGGGCATGATGTTGCCGGCGTCCGGCTCCGGCTCGTGCTTCACGCCGGGCACAGGTCGCCGGGCGGTTTCCGGATCCTGCTCCTCCACTGACTTCCGGCGCGCGTCATCGCGATCCGCGACCTCCCGGTCCTTCCGTTCTCCCTCCATCGTCCACCTCCTCTGCGGTATCGCTGGTACAGGCATCTTCGATACCAGACGGTCTGGAACCCTCATTGCATGACTGTCAGATGAAGGGCAAGTTCGCTGACGGCCGGCTGGTGCACGAGCCTACACGCGAGTTCCTCGCGGCCTTCCTGCGGGATTTCGCGGAGTGGATGGAACGGATGGGGGTTCCGTCGCTGAAGTGAGACCGGCCGGATGCGTGGCAGCATCCGGCCGGAGTCCACTCAGGGATAGACGTACGGCGCCTGCAGGCCGAGCGGTATGCCGACCAGCCAGTAGCCGATCAGGAACACGGTCCATGTGATCAGGAACGCGACGGAGTAGGGGAGCATCATGGAGACGAGCGTGCCGATACCCGTGCTCTTCACGTAACGCTGACTGAACACCACGACCAGAGGGAAGTACGGCATGAGCGGTGTGATGATGTTGGTCGTGGAATCGCCGACGCGGTAGGCCGCCTGCGTCAGCTCCGGCGAGATCCCGAGCTCCATCAGCATGGGCACGAAGATGGGGGCCAGGAGCGCCCACTTCGCGGATGCGGAGCCGATCAGCAGGTTGACCATGCCCGTGAGCAGGATGATGCCGATGATCGTGAGCTGGCCGGGCATCGCAAGCGCCTTCAGCACTCCGGCACCCTTGAGTGCGAGCAGGGCCCCGATGTTCGAGCGTCCGAACGCCGCAATGAAGAGAGCGGCAAAGAAGGCGAGCACGATGTAATAGCCCATCGTGCTCATCGCCTTGCTCATCCCCTTGATGATGTCGCGGTGGCTCTCCACCGTCTTCGCGCCGTAGCCGTACGCGATGCCCGGCAGCAGGAAGAGCAGGAAAATGAGCGGCACGATCGCCTGCATCAGCGGCGCCGTCGATGCGGTCAGCTCGCCCTCGGGCGAACGCAGCGGCGCGCCCGCGGGAGCCGAGCCCAGAACGAGCACGGCCAGGCCGAGCGCGAACGCGATGCCGCCCCATACGAGCCCGCGACGCTCACGCGGTCCCAGCTCTTCCATCTGCGGGATCTCGTCGGGATCACCGTCGATGGCGACATGGCGCAGCCGCGGCTCGACCACACGGTCCGTCAGGTACCAGCCGACCGCCACGATGAGGATGCTGGACACGCCGGTGAAGAACCAGTTGGACAGCGGATTGACGAGCCGCTCCGGTGCGATGATCTGTGCGGCTTCCTGCGTCAGGCCGGACAGCAGCGGATCCAGGCTCGACGGGATGAAGTTGGCGCTGAATCCGCCCGACACTCCGGCGAACGCGGCCGCAATTCCGGCCAGGGGATGGCGGCCGGCGGCATAGAAGATGACACCGCCGAGCGGGATGACGAGCACATAGCCCGCGTCGGCCGCCGTGTGGCTGACGATGGCGACGAGTATCAGCATGGGCGTGAGCAGCTTCGGCGATGTGAAGCTGAGCATCCCCTTCAGACCGGCGTTGATGAAGCCCGTGTGCTCCGCGACGCCGACACCGAGCAGTGCGACGAGGACCACGCCGAGCGGATGGAAGCCCGTGAACGTCGTCACCATCGTGGACAGGAACTCCGCGATCGCACTGCCCGTCAGCAGGTTCACGATCTGGATCGGCGCGTCCGTGCGCGGATCGATCTCGGAGAACGACATCGGTGCGAGGAGCGCGGACAGGCCCCACACCACGAACAGCAGGATCAGGAACAGCGCGGCCGGATCCGGCAGCGTATTGCCGGCGCGCTCGATCCAGTTCAGCGCACGATCGATGAATCGCGGCGGTGCGGTACCGGCCTCCGTCGGCGGATCGACTCTGTTCATTGCGTCTGCACGTTTCGGTTGAACGCGTGCGGGGCGTGCCCGATGAGCACGCCGGCGCGGGGATCCACATATTGCATCGTCGAGGATGGCGCGGCCAGTACCGCCGCTCCGGTGACCCGCTACGGGAGGTAATGATGGAGGACGGTTACGGCGTGGCACCGGCAGGGTACCGGCTGCCTCCGGAGTCGCGTCCGGGCCCGGTGCGTCTGCAGGTCAGTAACCTCGAGCGGTCCCTCGCCTTCTACGAAGGCCTGCTCGGGATGAACGTCATCGCACGGGACGGAGACGGAGTGCGCCTCGGCGCCGCCGGCAGCGACCGGACTCTGCTGGAGCTGCGTGCAGGTGCCGAGCCCCGCACGTCACGGGGCGGTCGGCTCGGCCTCTATCACTTTGCGGTGCTGCTGCCCGACCGCCCGTCGCTCGGCCGGCTCCTGTCACACCTCATGAGCCGCGGCGTGCACCCCGGCGCAGCGGATCACCTCGTGAGCGAGGCGCTGTATCTCCAGGATCCCGACGACCTGGGCATCGAGCTGTACCGCGACCGGCCGCGCTCCGAATGGACGACCCGCGGCGGTGAGCTGGCGATGTCCACCGACCCGCTCGACGGCGCCGCCATCATCGAGTCGGCCGAAGGCGAATCCTGGGACGGCATGCCCGCCGGTACGACCATCGGACACGTACATCTGCACGTCGGAGACATCGCCGCCGCAAGGTCGTTCTACCATGACGCACTCGGCCTCGATGTCATGGTCTCCGGCTATCCCGGCGCACTCTTCATGGCCGCCGGCGGCTATCATCACCACCTCGGAGTCAACACCTGGGCCGGTGCCCATGCCGTGCCGCCCGCCGAGCACGAGCCGCAACTCCTCAGCTGGGACCTGGTGCTGCCGACCACCGCCGATGTCGCCGCCGCCGCTGACAGCCTGGCGCGCAACGGCTGCGTCGTATCACCCGAGGAGGTCGGCGGCAGCATCGCCCGCGATCCCTGGCAGACGCCGCTGCGGCTGACCGCCGTCACGGAATAGCGAGCGCGTCCGCGTCCGGCATCTCGGAGTACACGGGATTCGACAGGTAGCGCTCGCCGAAGTCGCAGATGATCGACACGATGAGCTTCCCGGCGTTCTCCGGACGCGCCGCGATCTGCAGTGCGGCCCACGTGATCGAGCCTGATGATATCCCCGCGAAGATCGCTTCCTCGCGCGCGAGCCGCCGCGTCGTCTCGAACGCGTCCTCGTTCGTGACACGCACCACCTCATCGAACACGTCCGTGTCGAGCACGTCCGGCACGAACCCCGCCCCGATGCCCTGCTGCTTGTGCGGTGACGGCTGCCCGCCCGACAGGATCGCACTCTCCGCCGGCTCCACCGCCACGATGCGGATGTCCCGCTTCTGTTCGCGCAGGTATCGGCCAGCACCCGTGATCGTGCCGCCCGTACCGATCCCCGACACGAAGATGTCCACGCGCCCCGCCGTGTCCGACCAGATCTCCGGACCCGTCGTGCGATAGTGGATGGCCGGATTCGCCGGATTCGCGAACTGCTGCGGGATCCACGCGCGATCGCCGAGCTCCGACGCGATCTCCTCCGCCCGCGCCATCGCCGCCTTCATCCCCTTCGCACCCTCCGTCAGCTCCACGCGCGCGCCCAGCGCCCGCAGCATGTTGCGCCGCTCCACCGTCATCGTGTCCGGCATCGTGAAGATGCAGCGATACCCGAGCACTGCCGCCGCGTATGCGATGCCGATCCCGGTGTTGCCGCTCGTCGGCTCCACGATCGTCATGCCCGGCTTCAACGCGCCTCGTGAGATCGCGTCCTCCACCATCGCGACACCGATCCGGTCCTTGACCGAGCTGAACGGATTGAATCCCTCGTGCTTCACCGCGATGCGCGCCGGCAATCCCTCCGTCAGCCGGTTCAGGTAGATCAGCGGCGTGCCGCCCACCGTCTTCGTGATGTCGTCGTAGATCCGCTCTTGCTGTCCCATGTCGTCTCCGGTGTTGTCGCTCGCGATCGGTGATCGTACAGCGACCGGTGACCGGCCGCGAACGCGAGTCGATCCAGCTGGAGGGAAGCGCCCGTATCTGGACCCAGTGCGGAATCCGCACGGCGCATGTGCGGATTCCGCAGTCCTTTTCCGCAGCAGCCCGCTGAAGTCGTTCTCTCCCAATGCCTCGTGATCGGCACAGGCGGTGCCTTTACCGGGCCCGAGAAGACGACAACCGGAACAACAGGACATGTCATGAAGAGGAAGATCTGGATTCCCGCCGCGATGGTCGCCCTGGCGCTGGTGGTGTGGGCGTTCGTCGGACGCGACGCCGCGGACGCGGAATCATACCGGTTCGTGGCCGTGGAGCAGGGCACGATCGAGACGGTGGTGACGAGCACGGGGGTGCTGCAGCCGACCGAGACGGTGGAGGTCGGCACCCAGGTGTCGGGCCAGGTCGCGGAGCTGTTTGCCGACTTCAACGACCGGGTGAAGAAGGGTCAGCTGCTGGCGCGGATCGATCCGGTGATCCTGCAGCAGGAAGTGCAGTCGTCGCAGGCGACGGTGATGCGCAATCAGGCGGAGGTCGATCAGGCGGAGCGAGCGCTTGCGCGATCGAAGGATCTGTTCGCCGAGAAAGTGATCACGGAGACGGAGCTGGAGCAGGCGCAGTACAGCTTCACGGTGGCGAAGGCGGCGTTCACGTCCGCGCAGGTCGGGCTGGAGCGGGCGCGACGCAACCTGGCGTATACGGAGATCCGCGCACCGATCGACGGCATCATCGTCGAGCGTGCGGCCGATCTCGGGCAGACGGTGTCGGCGAGCACGTCGGCGCCGACGCTGTTCCTGCTGGCGCAGGACCTGTCGCAGATGGAGATCCTGGCATCGGTCGATGAGAACGACATCGGCCGGATCTCGAGCGGCCAGGCGGTGCGCTTCACGGTTCAGGCATACGGCGACCAGGAGTTCACGGGTGTCGTGAAGCAGGTGCGCCTGCAGTCGGTGAAGCAGGACAACGTGGTCAGCTACAGCGTCGTGATCGGCGTGGCGAACCCGGACCTGCGACTGCTGCCGGCCATGACCGCAACGGTCGAGTTCATCGTGGCGCGGGCCGATGACGTGCTGAAGGTGCCGAACGCGGCGCTGCGGTTCCAGCCGACGGAGGAGATGCGCGCGACGGCGAAGGCGAGCCGGCAGGCCGCCAACGGGTCCGGCGACGCAGCAGCGCCTGAAGGCGAGCGGTCCGTGCGGAGTGGTGCGGCACGGCCGACGGACGGGCAGGCGGTGACGCGGGGGACCGGAACGGCGGCGCGGGGAACGGGGACGGCGCCCCGCAGCGTGCTGTGGCTGATCGATGACAGCGGTGCTCCGAAGATGGTGCCGGTGCAGACCGGCCTGACAGATGGGCAGAGCACGGAAGTACGCGGCCCCGGCGTGAGCGAAGGCATGCAGGTGATCGCCGGCACGACGGGCGGCACCGGCACGCAGGCGGCACCGAACCCGTTCCAGAGCACTCAGCGTGCGCCGGCCGGCCCCGGCCGGTTCTAGGAGGCATCATGGCGAACGTGATCGAGGCGCGCGGGCTGGAGAAGGTATACCGCATGGGCAGCACGGAAGTGCGGGCGCTGCGCGGCGTGGATGTGACGATCGGCGCGGGCGAGATGGTGGCGATCATGGGCACATCGGGCTCGGGCAAGTCCACGCTGATGAACATTCTCGGATGTCTGGACCGGCCGAGCAGCGGCAGCTACACGCTGGATGATGTGCGCGTGGATGAGCTCACGAAGGACCAGCTGGCGGACATCAGGAATCGCAAGCTCGGCTTCGTGTTCCAGGGCTTCAACCTGCTCGCGCGGACGAGTGCGCTGGAGAACGTCGAGCTGCCGCTGCTCTATGACCGGTCGGGACGGAAGCTGGACACGCGGGCGCTGGCGACCGCGGCACTCGAGCGTGTCGGGCTCGGTGAGCGGCTCGACCACGATCCGGGCGAGCTGTCGGGCGGCCAGCAGCAGCGTGTGGCGATTGCCCGCGCGCTCGTGACGCAGCCGGCATTGCTGCTCGCCGACGAGCCCACCGGCAACCTGGACACACGCACCTCCATGGAGGTGATGGCGCTGTTCCAGGAGCTGAACGATGAGGGTGTGACAGTGATGCTGGTCACGCACGAGCACGACATCGCGGAATACGCGAAGCGTGTGATCGAGCTGCGTGACGGCAGGATCATTCGGGATGAGGCAGTGCACAACCGGCGCATTGCCGCGCTCGACGCGGCAGGCGCAGTCACATACGAGATGGCAGGTGCCGCATGAAGGCAGTCGTGATGGTCCGCGTGGCAGTCCAGAGCATCGTCAAGAACGCAATGCGCACGCTGCTCACAATGCTCGGCATCATCATCGGCGTCGGCGCCGTCATCATCATGGTGGCGGTCGGCGCGGGGGCACAGGCCCAGATCGAGCGCCAGGTGCAGGGTCTCGGGACGAACATGCTGGTGGTGACGGCCGGCGCCGCGCAGACGGGCGGCGTCAGTCAGGGTGCGCAGACGTTCAACCGGCTGACCGTCGCGGACGTGGACGCGATCGATTCGCAGAACACACTGCTCGCCGCGGTGTCACCGGTGATCGTCACGCGACTGCAGGTGGTCGGCGGCGAGGGCAACTGGCGCACGATGATCAACGGGGTGGACACCGACTACACGCAGATCCGCGACTGGGCCGTGGAGTCGGGGGTGTTCTTCGACGATTCGGATGTGAAGGCCATGCGCAAGGTGGCGGTGCTCGGTGCGACCGTCGCAGCGAACCTGTTCCCGAACGGTGATGCGGTCGGACAGCAGCTGCGCGTGCGGGACGTGCCGTTCACGATCGTGGGCGTGCTCGCAGCCAAGGGGCAGACGGCAGAGGGCACTGACCAGGACGATGTGGTGCTGGCGCCGTACTCGACCGTGCAGACGCGGCTCAGCGGCCGCACGTTCATCGCCCAGATCCTGGCCAGCACGTTCAACCCTCAGGACGTGACGGGCGCACAGGCGGAGATCGCCGCGATCATGCGCGACGGTCATGGCCTCGCGCCGAACGAGCCGGATGACTTCCAGGTCCGCAATCAGGCTGAGCTGGCGGATGCGGCACAGGGGACGACGCAGGTCATGACGCTCCTGCTGGCGGCCATCGCGAGCATCTCACTGCTGGTCGGCGGTATCGGCATCATGAACATCATGCTGGTGTCCGTGACCGAGCGCACGCGCGAGATCGGGCTGCGCCTCGCGCTCGGCGCACGCGGCAGCGACGTGCAGACGCAGTTTCTGATCGAGAGCGTCGTCATGTCGGTCGCCGGCGGGCTGCTCGGCGTCGCGCTCGGCTACACGGGCAGTGCGGTCGTTGCCGGCGTCACGGGCTGGAGCACGCTGATCTCCCCGCCCACCGTGATGATGGCGCTCGGGTTCGCCGGCGCGGTCGGCATCTTCTTCGGCTTCTATCCGGCGCGGCGCGCGGCGGGCCTGGATCCGATCGAGGCGCTGCGGTACGAGTGAGCGGGAGCTGAAGCGACAGGCAGGGCGAGAAACAGGCGGGGTCACGGATCAACGGTGGACAAGGACGATGATCATGGCACACATACATGGATTGCGACGGGCGGGTGCGGTCGTGGCGATCGCGCTCGGGATCGGCAGCGGGGTTTCCGCACAGACGCCCACGCTCGTCACGTTCGACGAGGCGATCGGCATCGCGCTCCGGCAGAGCAGTGCGATAGCGCGGTCGGAGAATACGCAGACATTGAACGCGCTGGCAGTGTCGGACGCCAGGATGAGCTTCCTCCCCGACCTGCGGCTGAGCACGTCCGGATCGCAGGACCTGCAGTCGAGCGGCATCGGCGGGGCGTCGCAGTCGATGAATGCGCGGCTGTCGTCGAGTGTGACGCTGTTCGACGGCTTCGCGAACATGGCGAACCTGCGCAGCGCCGAGCTCCAGGAAACGGCCGGCTCCATGGATGGGGCGCGGACGCGCCAGGATGTGGTATTCTCCGTGATCTCGGGATACCTGACGCTGATCGAAGCGCGCGAGCAGGTGCGGGTGGCGGAGGACAATCTTGCGGCACAGACGGATCGCGAGGCGGAGCTCGAGATCCTCGTGGATCGCGGCAGCCGCCCGATCGCCGATCTGTACCAGCAGCGGGCGACGGCTGCGGCCGCGCGCTCGACTCTCGTGGAGGCGGAGCGCTCGCGTGAGCTGGCTGAAGTGACGCTGGTGCAGGCGCTGCGGCTGGACGCGGCAGGCGAGTACGAGTTCGAGGCGCCGGCGATCGCGGATGCGGCGCGCGATGTCCTGCTCGACGTGCCCACTCTCGTCGAGCAGGCGTTGCAGCAACGCGCGGACATTGCGGCTCTCGCCGCGCGCACCAACGCGGCAGAGCAGGAAGTGCGTGCCGCGGCAGCAACGCGGCTGCCGACCGTGTCCCTGTCCGCCGGCTACGGCGCGAACTACTCGAGCGCTGCCGAGCTCGGCCTGACCGATCAGCTCGACCAGTCCCGCGGCGGCTCCGTGAGCCTGTCGGTGTCGGTCCCGCTGTTCGACCGCCTGACGAGCGGACGCGCGATCGAGCGCGCGAACGTGCAGGTGGACAATGCGCGACTCAGCCTGGAAGATCAGCGTCACCAGGTGGCGCTCGAGGTTAAGCGGGCGGTGCTGGATCGTGAAGCCGCGGTGGCGCGGCTGGATGCGGCCGACGCGCGCGTCGCCGCGGCCGAGCAGGCACTCACCGCGACCGAAGCACGTTATGATGCCGGTGTGGCGACTCTGTTCGAGGTGACCCAGTCCCGTACCGCTTACGTCGATGCAGTGAGTGCGCAGGTCCGCGCACGCTACACGCTGGTGTACCAGGACCAGGTGCTGGATTACTACACAGGCAGCATGGACGCAGGCGCACGTCTCACGAACTGACCGGACATGACGCCTACTCACGAACCGACCGGACACGATCAGGCGGAAGGCTCATGAACAATGCACGGCCGGCGGGACTGGCGCGCACCGGATGGCTCGCGACGACTCTTGCGCTCGCGGTAGCGCTCGTGGCGGGTGCGTTCGCCAGCTACAGCGGCGCGCAGTCGGCCGTGTCCGCGCTGAACCGCGGGCAGGCGGACTTCCTGCAGGCCGCCGTGCGCGACAACTTCCTGCAGCACACCGGCGCCATCGCCGATACCATGCTGGCGGCCCTGCTGGAGCAGCACGGTGAAGCGGGGCTTCGCTATGTCGCGCTGCTCGACTCGCTCGGTGATGTCACGATGAGCGCCGGCGAGGCGCTGCTACCACTGGAGGCGGGCGCCGAGCCCTCGTTCAGCGGCGGGCCGCTCGAGCAGACGGGCGACCGCATCCGGCTGTTCATGCCGCGCCCGCCGACGTTCACCGAGATGGCAGCGCAGGACTCCGCGCGGCGGGCGGCGCGGGCGGGTGGCGATCGAGGTCGGCGCGCACCGCCGCAGCGTCGCTGGATCCTGATCGAGATGGAGCCCGTCCTCGCCAGCACGCTCGAGAACAGGGCTGCCCGTTCACTGGCGCTGTCGGTCGCGGCCGCAGTCATTCTGACGCTCGCCGCGATTCTGTTCTGGCGGACATCGGGCAAGTACCAGAGCGCACTGCTGCGACTGGAGGAGCAGCGCAGGCTGACGCTGCTGGGCGAGATGTCGGCCGTGCTCGCGCACGAGATCCGTAACCCGCTGGCATCGCTCAAGGGGAACGCGCAGCTGCTCGCCGAGCGTCTGCCGACCGGCTCGCGGGAGCACGCGCGCGCCGAGCGTGTGGTAGGCGAGGCGACGCGCCTGGAAGCGCTGACGTCCGACCTGCTCGACTTCGCGCGCAGCACCACACTCGAGCGACAGCCCGTGGACCCCGTGGCAGTGCTGGAGGCATCGATCGACGATGTGAGCGCGGGCGGCTTCGACGTCGAGAGCGACGGTGTGCCCGCGCAGTGGCCCATGGATCCCGCGCGCATCCGCCAGATCCTCGTGAACGTGCTGCAGAATGCGCGACAGGCCTCACCGGACGGTTCACGCCCGCGCGTGCGCGTGGGCGTGGAGAACGACCGCCTGGTTTACGAAGTGCGTGACTTCGGAGATGGACTCGCGCCCGGCACCGGGACGCGTATCTTCGATCCGTTCTTCACGACGCGCACGAGTGGCACCGGGCTCGGCCTGGCCGTGGCGCGTCGCGCCGCCGAGATGCACGGCGGCCAGGTCAGCGCGCGCAATCACGAAGAGGGCGGTGCCGTGTTCCGCATCGAGATCCCGGCCGGAGTCTGAATGGCGAACATCCTCGTGGTCGATGACGAAGAAGGCATTCGCGAGTTCCTCGCGGATGCACTCGGCGACGATGGGCATGATGTCACGCAGGCCGCGGACGGCCTCGCAGCTCTTCAGCGGCTGCACGAGCGCGCGTTCGACCTGGTGATTACCGACCTGCGCATGCCGGGCGCACTGGACGGCGTTGACATCCTGCGCAAGGCGAAGGCGGAGCAGCCGGAGATCGAGGTCGTCGTCCTCACTGCCTACGGCACCGTGGACAGCGCAGTCGAAGCGATGAAGCTCGGCGCGTTCGACTACCTCCAGAAGCCGCTCGGCAGCCCCGCCGAGCTGCGGCTGATCGTGGCACGCGCGCTCGAGCGGCGCCGGCTGCTGTCGCTCCGGGACGCCGCAGAACGCGTCGATGCGCTGCCGCCCCTGTCGTACGGGGATCCCGCCATGGCTCCCGTGCTCCGCGGCATCGAAAAGGTCGCCCCGACGAACGCGACCGTGCTGCTGCTCGGCGAGAGCGGCACGGGCAAGGAAGTGGCCGCACGCACCATCCACCGGAACAGCCGCCGCGCCGGCGGGCCGTTCATCGCCGTCAACTGCGCCGCGATCTCAGAGAACCTGATGGAGAGCGAGATCTTCGGCCACGAAAAAGGCGCGTTCACGGGCGCGACCGCCGCGCGCCGCGGCCGCCTCGAGCTCGCTCACGGCGGCACGATGTTCCTCGATGAGATCGGGGAGCTGAAACAGGAGATGCAGGCCAAGCTGTTGCGCGTGCTACAGGAACGTCACTTCGAACGTGTGGGCGGTACGCGCACCATCGATGCCGATGTGCGCTGGATCGCCGCAACGAACCGCGACATCGAAGACATGCTGCGCACCGGTGAGTTCCGCGAGGACCTCTATCACCGGCTGGCCGTGTTCCCCATCGAGCTGCCGCCGCTGCGCGAGCGCACCAGCGACATCGCGCCGCTGGCCGAAACGCTCATGGCTGAGATCAGTGCCGACCTCGGGCGTCCGCCGCTCCGCCTCGACGAGGAAGCGACCCGCCGGATCCGGGCTGGCGCGTGGCCGGGCAACGTGCGCGAGCTTCGCAACACGCTCGAGCGCGCCGCGATCATGGCGGAGGGCGATGTCATACGCGGCGCCGACATCACCGTGCAGGCAGGTTCACCCGCGCGAAGCGATGATGCGCGCACGATGAACGACATCGAACGCGACGCGATACGGACCGCACTCGACGAAGTCGGCGGCAACCGCCGGCTCGCCGCGGAACGACTCGGCATCGGCGTGCGCACGCTGTACGAGAAGCTGAAGCGTTACGAGATCGACTGAGGTCAGCGGGACGGCCGCACCGCCCGTCCCGGCCGCGCCTCCGTATGCTCGCCATTCTCGATCACGAACGTGCCGCCCACGATGACGTGCGGGATCCCGACCGGATACTGGTGCGGCTCGGCAAACGTCGCGCGGTCTGCAACCGTGACGGGATCGAACGCGACCAGATCCGCCACTGCACCGACCTCGATGCGCCCGCGATCCGTGAACTTCAGCCGGTCTGCCGGCTTGCGCGTCATCTTGTGGATGGCCTGTTCGAGCGGCAGCGCATTCAGCTCGCGCACATACCGGCCGAGCACGCGCGGGAACGTGCCGTAATTGCGCGGGTGCGGCACGCCATCGCCCATTGCGACGGCGCCGCCATCGGAACACACCATGGACAGCGGGTGCGCGAGCTTGCGCGCGATGTTCTCCTCGCTCATGCCGAAGCCGACCATGCGTGTGCGTGCACGGTCGCCGGCGATGATGTCGAGCAGGAGTGCATACGGCTCGACACCGCGTTGCTCCGCGAGCGTGCCGAGTCTGCCGCCGGCCACCCACGCGTAGTCGGGCGATGACGCGGACGACATCTGCACGGAATCCCACGACCCCAGCATCGCGATCTTGTCACGGACCGCCCGTTCGATGCGCGGTGCGGTTGCGTCGTCACGCAGGCGTGACAGAAACGCGTCGGTCCCGCCCTCACGCGCCCATACCGGGAACAGGTTCGACAGGCCCGTCGCGTAGGCCTCGTAAGGATAGACATCGAAGCCGGCATCGATGCCTGCAGCACGCGCATCCTCGAGCAGCCGCAGCGCGGCGTCCGTCTTCCACCAGTTGCGCTCGCCCTGCGCTTTCAGATGCGAAACGTGAACCGCCACACCGGCGCGGTGGCCGATGCCGATCACTTCCTCGATTGCGGCGATGAGACGGTCATCCTCGTTGCGCATGTGACTCGCGAACGGCAGCCCTGTGCCGCGCAGCGGCGCGGCGAGCGCCTGCATCTCCGCGGCATCGGCGAACGCACCGGGCGTGTACTCCAGCCCGGTGGATATGCCGCACGCGCCACCGTTCAGGGCCGCCCGCACGAGCCCGACCATGCGCTCGACCTCGTTGTCCGTCGCCGGCCGGTCGGTGTCGCCGATCACCAGCCCGCGGACGTGACCGGCGCCGATCATGCTCGCGACATTGACGGCCGCGCCGTGCCCATCGATGTACCGGAGGAATCCCGGGACGTCCCGGAAATCCAGGTCGATCCCCTGCTGCGCATAGCGCTCGCGCGCCGCCGCGAAGTCGGCCTCGCTCCAGCCGACGGACCCGCCGTCCTGACCGGTGACCTCCGTCGTCACACCCTGACGCACCTTGCTGTCGGCGCGGGGATCGCGCAGCAGGCTCAGGTCCGTGTGCGAATGGATGTCGATGAATCCGGGCGCGAGCGCGAGCCCGGTCAGGTCCACCTCCCGATCGCCGCGCGTGCCGAGCTGCGCTGCGATCTCCACGATGCGGCCACCGCTCACGGCCACGTCGCCACGCACCGGAGCCCCACCCGAGCCGTCGTAGATCAGCGCCCGGCGCAGTACCAGGTCGGCGCGCGCGCCCGCGCTGCCCGCGTGGGTCGCAGGTGCCGCGGCGACGGACGTATCGGCGATGCCGATGCCGGCGAGCGCGGCGCCGCCGAAGGTGGCGGTGCGCCTGATGAACGTGCGTCGCTCCATACCGGCGGGACCTGGTTTCGGTTTGCGGTTACGGCCGATGCGGCCATGAACCTGCCCCAGCACTATATCACTTTCCCGGACATGGGGCAGCCGCATGTCCGGATGTGCCGTAACTGCAAACCGAAACCAGGTCCGGCGTCCGGCCGTCCGGCTCGGTCAGGCGATGATCTGCCGGGCTTCCTCCTGGATCTGCCGCAGGTGCTCCTCCCCGAGGAAGCTCTCCGCGTAGATCTTGTAGACGTCCTCCGTCCCGGACGGCCGCGCGGCGAACCAGCCGTTCTGCGTCACCACCTTCAGGCCGCCGATCGGAGCATCGTTACCCGGAGCACGCGTGAGACGCGCTATGATCTTCTCTCCCGCGAGCGTGTCCGCCTTCACATCGTCCGGCGACAGCTTCTGAAGCGCGGCCTTCTGCTCCGCCGTTGCAGGCGCGTCGATGCGCTGATACACGGACGCGCCGAAGCGACTCTCGATGTCGCGGTAGATCTCGCCCGGGTCGCGCTCAGTGCGCGCAGTGATCTCGGCCGCGAGGAGGGCGAGGAGGATGCCATCCTTGTCGGTCGTCCACACCGCGCCATCGCGCCGCACGAATGACGCACCGGCACTCTCCTCGCCGCCGAACGCGAGCGCCCCCGACAGCAGCCCATCGACGAACCACTTGAAGCCGACCGGCACCTCCACGACACGGCGACCGAGGTGGGCCGCGATGCGATCGATGATGGAGCTGGAGACGAGAGTCTTGCCAATCGCCGCGTCCGCGCTCCAGTCGTCACGGTTCTGGAACAGATACCAGATCGCGACCGCGAGGAAGTGGTTCGGGTTCAGCAGCCCGGCCGACGGCGCGACGATGCCGTGGCGATCGGCGTCCGGATCGTTGCCGAACGCGACGTCGTACTGGTCCTTCAGCGCGATCAATCCCGCCATTGCATAAGGCGATGAGCAGTCCATGCGGATGCGGCCGTCCCAGTCGAGCGGCATGAACGCGAATGCCGGATCGACGACGGGATTCACGACCGTGATGTCGATGCCGTACGCGCCCGCGATCCGCTCCCAGTGATCGACCGCTGACCCGCCCATCGGATCGACGCCGATGCGCAGCCCCGCAGCCGCGATCGCTTCCATGTCGAGCACGGAAGCGAGATCCCGGATGTACGCCTCGCCGATGTCCACGTGACGCGTCGTCGTGGCCGCGAGCGCACGCCGCAGCGCGAGACGCGGAATGCCGCCCGTTCCCGCTTCCAGGAGCTCGTTGGCGCGCGCCTGTACTGCGGCCGTTATGGCCGTGTCCGCCGGGCCGCCCGTCGGCGGGTTGTACTTGAAGCCGCCATCCGCCGGAGGATTGTGTGACGGAGTGATCACAATGCCGTCGGCGGGATCGGCCGCGCCTGCACTCCCGCGATTGTGCTTCAGTATCGCATGAGAGATGACGGGCGTGGGCGTGTACCGTGATCCTGAATCAATGACGAGACGGACATCGTGCGCGGCGAGGACCTCGATGGCGGTGGCGTACGCGGCTTCGGACAGCGCGTGCGTATCGCGGCCGATGAACAGCGGACCGGTGATGCCCGCCCCGCGCCGATGCTCGACGAGCGCCGCGCAGATGGCTGCGATGTGCGCCTCATTGAAGCTGCTCGTGAGCGACGATCCGCGATGCCCTGACGTGCCGAACGATATCCGCTGGGTCGGCGCGGCGGGATCAGGCTCGTCCACGAAATACCGTGTCACGAGGTCGGCGACGTTGATCAGTGAGGTGTGCGGTGCGGGCTGACCTGCGAGCTCATGGATGCTCATTCGTCGTGTCTCCTGGTTGCGCGCTGCCCATGCAGGTTGCACGCCCGGCCCCACCGCGAAGCCGCGCGGCTGCCGAGCGACGGGGCTCGCCAGCCGACGGCCCCCCGGCCACTGGACGCTGCACGGTTCCGCCCGTATGATGCGGAACCGCCGCCCCGGCGGACATCCCACAAAGCAACTCCGCGCCCCCGGGCGTCAGCCTTCGACATCAGCCAGAGGCGGTTATGAGGACGATCCCGACAGCGGTATTCATGGCGGCGGTGTCTGCGTCCGTGGCGGCGCCGCTGGCTGCTCAGGGCGGCTACGGCACGTCGGTGGCCGCCGCGGGCGACGTCCTGTACGTGGCCGAGCCCCTGAACATCGCCCGCCCCGGAATGGTCTACGCATACGTCCGTGGCGACAGTGGGCGGTGGATCGAGGCGGGCCGCCTCACGGCCCCCGCCAGCCGGCCCGGCGATCTCTTCGCGCGGTCGGTCGCGGCCTCGGGCGACGTCGTAATCGTCGGTTATCCTGCCGAAGCCAATGGCGCCGGCGCCGCCCACGCGTTCACCCGCAGCAACGGCCGCTGGCTCCACACCGGGCGACTGGCCGGCGCGCGCGCGGCCGCGGGCGACAGTGCAGGCGCGGCTGTCGCGGTGCACAGGGATGTCGCGGCCGTGGCGGTGCCCGGATCGAAGGCGGTCCATGTCTATCGCAGGGATGGCAACGTCTGGCGCCAGGAGGCGGAGCTGACCGTGGAAGGCATCGTCGCGGCCGACCGCTTCGGCGCCGCGCTCGCCGCCGGTCTCGACTGGATCGTGGTGGGCGCGCCGGGCGAGG
This sequence comes from Longimicrobiales bacterium, assembly GCA_035461085.1. Lineage (GTDB taxonomy): Bacteria > Gemmatimonadota > Gemmatimonadetes > Longimicrobiales > RSA9 > SH-MAG3. Next base: position 30,473 of record DATHVW010000104.1, read on the forward strand.
CGGAGGGCCGCGGCGGGGCCTGGCTGTTCCAGCGCGATGGCGACGCCTGGGCGGAGCGCGCACATCTCGTCGCGCGGAGCGCCCGCGCCGGCGATGCCGTCGGCAGCAGCCTTGCCATCATGGATGACCTGATCATCGCAGGCGCGCCGCTCCGTGACGAGCAGAGCGGTGGCGTGTTCGTGTTCCGGTTCGATGCCGAGAGCGAGAGCTGGAACGCGCGGGACCGGCTCCAGGCATTCGACGGCCGCCCGGGCACGCTCTTCGGCACCTCCGTCGCGGTAGCGGGACGGGACCTGTGGGCTGGCTCACCCGGCACGCGCGCGGCGTATCGGTTCACGCGCGACAGCACGACGGGCGCGTGGACGGACGGCGGCCGCATCGTGAACCCGTCAAATCAGGCGCACACCCAGTTCGCAGCGACGATGGCAGCGACCGCGGGGGCGCTCGTGGTCGGCATACCCGATATCCTGGGGACCGGCACCGCGCTGGCCGCGGAGCGCGGGCCCGACGGGAGCTGGGCCGTGGCTGCCGAGCTGCGCAGCCCGCCCGAAGAATTTCCCGCCGTTACCGGCGGCGTGCAGACCTGTGCGAACGGACGCGCCGGATCGTTCAGCTGCGGCAACATGGAGCTGCTCGGCTATCTGCCGCCGTCTGCAATCGGCGCCGGGCCGGGCGTCCATTTGAACGACATCTGGGGCTGGACCGACCCGCAGACGGACCGGGAGTACGCACTCGTGGGCCGCTCGAATGGAACGTCGTTCGTGGACGTGACCGACCCCTCCAACCCACGCTATCTCGGCGACCTGCCCATGACCGAGGGCTCGCGACCGAACCTCTGGCGCGACATCAAGGTGTATCGCGATCACGCATTCATCGTTGCCGATGGCGCGGGCGAGCACGGCGTGCAGGTCTTCGACCTCACGCAGCTGCGCGACGTGCAGGGTGCACCCGTGAGGTTCGTCGAGACCGCCCACTATGACGGCATTCACAGCGCACACAACATCGTCATCAACGAGGAGACCGGTCTCGCCGTGGCGGTCGGCAGCAATGGCGGCGGGAACACGTGCGGCGGCGGTTTGCACATGATCAATGTGCGCGACCCGAAGGCCCCCGTGTTCGCCGGCTGCTTCGCCGACGCCCGCACCGGCATATCGGGCACGGGCACGTCGCACGACGCACAGTGCGTCACCTATGACGGGCCGGACGAGAAGTACGTCGGCCGCGAAATCTGCTTCGGCTCCAACGAGACCGCACTCAGCATTGCCGATGTCACGGACCGGGAGAACCCCATCGCCGTCGCCCGTGCCGCGTACCCCAACGTCCAGTACGCGCACCAGGGCTGGCTCACCGAGGACCACCGCTTCTTCTACATGAACGATGAGGGCGATGAAGTGGCCGGCGTCGTGCCGCGGACCCGAACCATCATCTGGGATGTCGCAGACCTCGACGACCCCGTGCTGGCCGGCGAATTCCTCGGCACCAGCGCCGCGTCCGATCACAACCTGTACGTGCGCGGCGACACCATGTACCAGTCCAACTACGCCAGCGGACTGCGCATCATCGACATCAGCGACCGCGCCAATCCAAGGGAGATCGGGTATTTCGACTCCGTCCCGAACAGCGAGAATGTCCCCGGCTTCAACGGGTCGTGGAGCAATTACCCCTACTTCCGCAGCGGCACCATCATCTTCACCAGCATCCGCGAGGGTCTGTTCATCGTGCGGATGGGTCGCCCCATCTCGTAGCCGGTGGCTCGTGGGGGCCCGGAGTGACATCGCTGCACCATGGCCGGGTACGCCTCACAGAGTGGCGTCCCGGGCGCATTTCGGTTAAATTGAACAGGTTAGGGGCCGAATCAGGCCGCTGCCGCCCGCGGCGTGCGAATCGCAAGCGCATGTGTGGGCGGTTTCTATTAACGGGGGGAAGCCCTCACTGGAGAGGATGAATGGCGAAACAGGAATCCATTGAGGTCGAGGGCGTCGTAACGGAAGTGTTGCCGGACCAGAACTTCCGCGTCAAGCTGGAGAACGGGCACGTCGTGCTCTGCTATGCGAAGGGCAAGATGTCGAAGTTCAAGATCCGTGTTCTCGCAGGAGACCGGGTCACGGTCGAGCTGTCGCCGTACGATCTGTCACGGGGCCGCATCACATACCGCCACAAGGGCGACGCGCCGCGACCGGGCGCATAAGGTACAAGGGAAAGAAAAATAGTGAGTTCAAGTCAGGGACATACGGCACGCGCTGGAAGGCCGGCGGGTGCAGGGAATACGAACGCCGGCGACGCGGTGCGCGCCGGCTCTTTTCATGATCTGGGGCTGAACGCCGAGCTGGTCAGGGCCATCGACGAGCTGGGGTTCACCCGGCCGACACCGGTCCAGGCCGACGCGATTCCGCCCGGCCTCGCCGGTCGCGATGTGCTGGCGTGCGCGATGACGGGCAGCGGCAAGACGGCGGCGTTCCTGCTGCCGATCCTGCAGCGCCTGAAGGATCGCCCGACGGGCCGCACGCGCGCGCTCATTCTGAGCCCGACGCGCGAGCTGGCCGCACAGACGCACCAGGCGCTCGAGGACCTGGCGAAGCACACGCGCATCCGCGGTGCCGCGATCTTCGGTGGTGTCGGCATGAAGCCGCAGGAGGACGCGTTCCGGCGCGGCGTCGAGATCATCGCCGCGACACCGGGCCGTCTGCTCGACCACATGCAGTATGACTACGCGAAGCTCGCGGACATCGAGATCCTCGTCCTGGACGAGGCCGACCGCATGCTGGACATGGGCTTCCTGCCCGACATCCGGCGCGTGCTGCGGCAGCTGCCGGCGAAGGCACGCCAGACCATGATGTTCTCCGCCACCATGCCCGCTCCGATCCTGGAGCTGTCACGGTCGCTGCTGGACAATCCGGAACGCATCGCGGTCGAGCGGAAGCAGGCCCCGGCGACCGGCGTCGCGCAGGCGCTCTATCCGGTCCCGTCGCATCTGAAGGTGGGCCTGCTGATCGAGCTGCTGCAGCGCGATGAGATCGGCAATGCGATCGTCTTCTGCCGCACGAAGCATCGCTCGAACCGTCTCGCGGAAAAGCTCGAGCGCGCCGGCTTCGAGACGGCACGCATCCACGGCAACCGCAGCCAGAACCAGCGTACGGAAGCGCTCGCCGGGTTCAAGAGCGGCCAGTACCGGGTGCTCGTGGCAACGGACATCGTCGCACGCGGCATCGACGTCGAGGCGCTCGAGCACGTCGTGAACTTCGACGTGCCGAACGTGCCGGAGGATTACATCCACCGGGTGGGCCGCACAGCGCGCGCGGATGCGACCGGTGATGCCTTCACGTTCGTGTCGCCGGAAGAGGAGACCGACATGCGCGCGATCGAGCGTGCCGTCGGCCGCCGGATCGAGCGGCGCACCGTCGCCGGCTTCGATTACAGCGCGAAGCCGACCGAGAAGCTCGAGGTCCCGATCGGCGAGCGCATTGCGCAGATCCGTGCGCGCAAGGCGGATGAGCGTGCGCGTGCACGTGCTAATGCCGAGAAGAAGGCCGGACGTCAGGCCGGCAGCGCCCAGGGATCCGGCAGCAGCGAGCGGGCAGCGCCGCGCCGGCGTCGTCGCCGCGGCGGCAGTGGACGACAGGGTGGCTCGGGATCGCAGTCATCGGCGGCCTGATCACCGACGCATGGTCCTGCGGCGCGTGACCTGAGAGGGAGCGCTCCACCGGAGGTCCGACGGCCGTCGCGTTCAACGCGGCGGCCGTTCTGCATCAGGCATCCGGCAGTCCCACGATCTTCATCAGTGCCAGCGCATTCGTCGATGTCGCGAGGCCATCGCGCAGACGGTAGTCGAAGTGCAGTGTCGATGCACCATCGACGTCGGTGAACGTCTCGCTGAAATGCACGAGGCGGGCAGCGCGGGCGAGCGCGGGTTCCTCGGCCAGCTCGAGGTCGTGTGTCGTCGCGGCACCGATCGCGCCCGTGTCCACCAGGTGTCGGATGACCCGTGTCGCCGCGATCCGGCGCTCGGCCGTGTTCGTGCCGTGCAGGATCTCGTCGAGCAGGAACAGCAGCGTCGCGGAGCCCTCATCACGAACACGATGAGCCGCGTCCACGATCTGCTTGAGCCGCTCAAGCTCCGCCATGAAATACGACACGCCGCGCGCGAGCGAATCCTGCACACGGATGCTCGAGTGCACTTCGAGACGCGGCATGCGGAGGCGGGCCGCGCAGACGGGAGCACCCGCCTGGGCCAGCACTACGTTCAGGCCCATCGCGCGAAGCAGCGTGCTCTTGCCCGACATGTTGGAGCCCGTAACCAGCAGGAACGTACCGGCCGGACCCACGCGCACATCGTTGGGCACCCGCTTCTCGTCCGGGATGAGCGGGTGTCCGAGCGCAGCAGCGTCGAGCACCGCGCCGTCGGCGACGGCATCCTTCGCCACCACTTCCGCGAACACCCAGTCCGGCTGGTCGTGGGCCAGCGTCGCCAGTGCACCCAGCGCCTCCACCTCGCCCAGCGCCGACAGCCAGTCGCGCACCGCCCGGCCGGCATCGCGCTGCCAGCGCTCGAGCGATATCAGCACGTGCACATCCCACAGCGTCAGCAGGAACACCGGCAGGTGCATGCTCGACATGCGCAGGTCGGCGCGATGCATCAGCCGCTGGAGCCGCTTCAGCTGGTGGTCGGCGGGTTCGTCATGCTGAACCAGGCGCGCGGCAACCGCCTGAAGCAGCGGACTCGCGAAGGTGGCGGCTGCAACCGCACGGAGCATGTCGGGATAGTAGGTGAACAGCGGCTCGCGACCGAACGCATCATCGAACGTGCGGCGTGCGCGCGCGCCGATCGTTCCATATGCAACGAGCGACGCCAGCAGCGGAATCAGCCACAGCGAACGATCGATGACGCCGAGCAGGTGCCCGAGACCGAGCGCCCACGTGGCGGCCGGCAGCAGCCACGCGGCTGCCTGCACCCACAGTCGCCCGGACAGACGCGCCGGCGACTCCGCCCATGTGAGGAACCGCTCGATATCGCGCCTGCGGATCGTGCGCGCCGCGCGCCCGTGCAGTGCGAGCGTATCACGCAGGTCGTGCATGAGCGCAAGCTCGCGCACCGCGATGTTGCGCTCGACAATCGTGTCCGGACCGGCCGTCGCCGACAGCAGCCAGTCGTCCAGAATCGCGCTGCCGAACGGCGTCGCCACGGGGCCGAGTATCTGCGACATCGAGGCACGGCCGTAAAGGTCGAGGTCCCCCGCGTAGTCGTGCCCCTCGATCGATCGTGAGGGCGCCCGCACCGGCAGCCGGTCCCAGTTCCGGGCGAGACGATCGAGCCCCTCCTCGTTCAGCGCCGCCCGGTCCGCATACCACCGCTCACGTCGCCGCGTCCGCCGGTGCGCGGCAATCAACGCGAGGAACGCTGCGGCCGACACTACGGTCGCAACGATCAGCGGCGCGGAGGGCGATCGCTCGATCAGCAGACCCAGCAGGATCAGGACGATGAATGTGGCGATGCGGGCGTGCGAGAGCAGGCGCGAGCGACGCGCCAGTGCGTCGCGCTGTCGCACGAAACCATCCGCGCGTTCACGATAGGTCGCCGCCGGCGCAGCAATGCGTTCAGACATGGGCCGCAAGGTAGGGGAGCCGGCCCGCGGCCGCGACTCCGACTTTGCACCGCGATACGCCCCGCCGTACTATGCTGCACGCTGCGTTTCACTGCACGGAGGACGAATGCTCGAAAAACGCTTCTACGGCGAACGCGTTCGACGCTACACCGACAAGATGGCTCACGTGCTCTACGACGCCTATCTCCGTATGGACAAGGAGCGCGACGCCCGCAAAATGCCGCACCCGACCCCCGAGGACGTCGATATCCTGTCCTGGCCGCAGACATGGCCGGACGCTCGCTGCGGTTTCGACAAGCCGCTCAAGGACGTCTACGCCAGCGAGCAGACGGACGTCGTCATCGACAGCCAGCTCGGCACCGCCTACGTCTACCACGCGGGACAGTTCGCCCGCACCGTCGAGAAGCCCGGTGACGCGTTCTGGGCCGCAGTCCGCGAACGCAGGCTGCCGGGAGCCGTAGACGAAGAGGCCTGGAGCCGCCTCGTCCAGTAACCATCACCGTGCTCCGGCCGCGGCGGAGCAGTCTCGCTGACGCGCCTCCTGCCTGCCGGACTGCGCCGACCGTAGAGTGCCTGGTTCACCTCCCGCGACGACGTCGGGGTTCCCCCGAGGGGTGAGCGAAGGCCCGCGGAGCACGATTGACGTCAAAGGGCGACGTCGGGACGGCCCCAAGGCCTGAGCGAAGGCGCTTGGCGCATGGTTGACGTTGCGGCGCCGTGGAGACCGCCCCAGGGCCTGAGCGAAGGCGCCTGGAGCCTGGTTGACGTTGCGGGCAACGTCGGCACTGCCCTGGGGCCGTTTTTTTGGGTCAGGGCGCGATCGACGCTGACCCAAGCCATGAGGCGCTGCCGGCTTGACCCACTGCCTCGTCCCCACTATCATACAAACGTATGAATGACTCAGCGGACAGCCTCGATACGCCCGCCGCACTCATCCACGCGGCCCGGCCCATCTTCGCCACCCACGGCTTCGATGGCGCGTCCGTGCGCGCGATCACGACCGCGGCGGGCGCCAATCTCGGCGCGATCACGTACCACTTCGGCTCCAAGCGCGAGCTGTACGACCGGGTGGTGGGGAGCATCGTGACCCCGCTCGCGGAGCGGGTGGAGCGCGTCGTCGCGGGGGACGGGCCGGTGCTCGACCGGGCGGGGGAAGTGGTGACGGCGTACTTCGAGTATCTGCGGATGAATCCTGACCTGCCGCAGCTGATGATGCAGGAGCTGGTGCTGAGCGGAGCGCCGCCAGCGGCGATCGCCGATCCGATGCGTCGCGTGCTCGGGGCGCTCTCGCGCCTGATCGTGGAGGGTCAGGAGACCGGTGTGGTGAGGGCGGGTCCGGCGTCGGTGATGAGCATCTTCATTCTGTCGGTGCCGGTGCATCTCTCGATGATGCGGCCGGCCCTGGAGAAGGTGGGCGGTGTGGCGCTGGGTGATGCGGCGACATTCGGGCGCGTGGTGGCGTCGGCGCGTGAGTTCGTGCAGGCGGGGCTTGGCGTGGAGGGTGGCGCATGATACGACCGGAGAAGACAACGGGGAGGCCGGGATCGCGGGCGAAGCGGATCGCGCCCGTTCTCGTGCTGCTGCTTGCTGCGGGCCTGGTGGGTTGGTGGGTACTCGGCCGAGGTGAGGATGATGCCGGGGTGCTGCGCGCATCGGGGACGGTCGAGGCGACCGATGCGGACCTCGGCTTTCAGGTGGGTGGCCGGCTGGAGAGCGTGACCGTGATGGAAGGCGACCGCGTGAGTGCGGGTGAGGAGCTGGCGCGGCTGGAGGTGTCGGATCTGAACGCACGACGCGCAGCGGCGGCCGCACAGGTGGACATAGCGCGGGCGCAGCTGGCGGAGCTGGAGCGGGGCGCCCGTCCGGAGGAGCTGGCGCAGGCGCGTTCGGCGGAGACGGCGGCGCGGGAGCAGATGGAGGATGCAGGGCGTGTGCTCGAGCGCATGCGGCCGTTGTACGAGGGTGGCGCCGTGAGCCGGCAGACCTTGGACCAGGCGCAGACCGCGTACGAGGTGGCGCGGGCGCAGCACGCGCAGGCGCGCGAGCAGGCCGACATGGTACAGAGCGGTCCGCGTGCTGAACGGAAGGTGGCGCAGCGCGCGGTGGTGGAGCAGGCGGAGGCGCTGGTCGGCCAGGCGGATGCGGCGCTGGAGCACGCAGTGATCCATGCGCCGTTCGCCGGTGTCGTGTCGGTCCGGCACAGGGAGGAAGGCGAGGCTGTGGGTCCGGGGGCGCCGGTGCTGACACTGATGAATCCGGCGGACCGGTGGGTGAGGATCTACGTGCGCGAGGATGAGATCGGACGCGTCGTCATCGGTCAGCGCGCCGAGATCCGCAGTGACACGGACCCGTCACGGAGCTTCGGCGGGCGGGTGACGTACATCGCCGCGAACGCCGAGTTCACGCCGCGCAACGTGCAGACGACCGAGGAGCGCGTAAAGCTCGTGTATGCGGTGAAGGTGCAGATCACCGACGATCCGGAGTTGATGCTGAAGCCAGGCGTCCCGGCGGATGTACAGCTGATCACGGGCACGTGACATGTCTGCCATCTCCGTGCGTGCATTGTCGCGCGTCTTCGGTGCTGCGACGGCCGTCGATTCGCTGACGTTCGACGTCGGGGCCGGTCAGCTGTTCGGCATCGTGGGCCCGGACGGTGCAGGGAAGACGACGACACTCCGGATGCTCGCGGGCGTCCTCCCGCCCACGTCGGGCGATGCGGAGATCATGGGCGTCAGCGTCGCCGCGGATCCGGAGGGCGTGAAGCCGCACATCGCGTACATGTCGCAGCGCTTCGGTCTGTACCAGGACCTGACGGTGCGCGAGAACATCCTGTTCTACGCTGATCTGTACCGGGTGCCGCGCCGCGAGCTGCCGGCGCGCATGGAGCGGCTCTACCGCTTCTCGCAGCTGGGTGACTTCGAGCACCGGCTCGCCGGTCAGCTGTCCGGCGGCATGAAGCAGAAACTCTCCCTTTCCTGCGCGCTCATTCATCATCCGTCCGTGCTGCTGCTCGATGAGCCGACGTTCGGCGTCGATCCGATCTCACGCCGCGACCTGTGGCTCATCCTGCATCAGATGGTAGCCGACGGCATGAGCGTCATCGTGACGACTTCGTACCTGGACGAAGCGGAGCGGTGCGATCGCGTGGCGCTGCTGCACGAGGGCGGGCTGCTGGCGCTGGATACGCCCGCTGCCATCCAGCAGCGTCTGGAGGGTCGTCTCTTCAGCGTGCGGGGCGACGATGCCCGCGCTCTGCGTGACGCGCTGCGCGGCATTCCGGACGTCCGGCACGCGACGTTGTTCGGCGATGCGGTCCACGCCGTCACGGACGCCGGCACTACCGCCGCCTCGCTGCGCGACGGCGTGCTGCGCAGCGGTACGCCCGTGGACCGCGTCGAGACCGTGCGCCCATCGCTGGAGGACGCGTTCATCGAGCTGGTGGGCGGCACGCCATGAGCCCGGCAATCTCGGTGCGCGACCTCACACGCCGCTTCGGCGACTTCACAGCCGTGCACGAAGCTACGTTCGATGTGCAGCGGGGCGAGATCTTCGGGTTCCTGGGGCCGAACGGTGCGGGCAAGACGACCACGATCCGCATGCTGTGCGGCCTGCTGCCGCCGACATCCGGGCATGCGACCGTGGCCGGGCTGGATGTCAGACGTGACGCCGCCGCGCTGCGCGCGCGCATCGGCTACATGTCACAGAGCTTCTCGCTGTATCCCGACCTCACCGTGAGCGAGAACATCGAGCTCTTCGCCGGCCTCTACGATGTCACGGGTGAGCGGTTCGCCATGCGTCGCAAGTGGCTGCTCGACATGGCGGACCTGCGCGGGCGGGAGCGGCATGTGACGGGTGAGCTGCCGCTCGGATTCAAGCAGCGTCTCGCCCTCGGCTGTGCCGTCCTGCATGAGCCGCCGATCCTCTTTCTCGATGAGCCGACGTCGGGTGTCGATCCGCTGGCGCGGCGCCGGTTCTGGGATCTGATCCACGCGCTGGCGCAGGGCGGAACCACGATCCTCGTGAGCACGCACTACATGGAGGAAGCGGAGTACTGCAACCGGTTGCTCCTCATGAACCGGGGACGCGTCATTGCCGATGGCGCGCCGTCCGCGCTCCGCGCATCGATGGCCGAGCCGATACTCGAGATCACGACGGATGACGCGCCGCTCGCCGTCGAGGCGCTCACCGGCGCACCCGGCGTCATCGACGCGGCGATGTTCGGCCGGCTCGTGCACGTGGTGGTCGAAGAAGTGGCTGACACAGCGACCACGATCAGAGGTGTGCTGCGGGATGCCGGCCGCACGGTGGAAGACGTGCGGACGGTGCAGCCGTCGCTGGAGGATGTGTTCGTGTCACTGGTCCGCCGCGAGGGCGGCGCGGTAGCGGGCTGATGCTGTCGCTCCGCAGGACCACCGCGATGGCCCGCAAGGAGTGGGTGCAGCTGCGCCGGGATCCGCGCAGCATGGTGCTGGCCTTCGGCATGCCTCTGCTGATGCTGCTCTTCTTCGGCTACGCGATCAGCTGGGACATACGCGACATCCGCATTGCCGTCATCGACCAGGATCGTACGGCGTCGAGCCGGCGTCTGGTCGAGGTGTTCGAAGCGAGCGGCTACTTCTCAGTGGTCGATTATCCCGAAACGACGGCCGGGATCGATGATGACCTGCTGCACGGCCGCGTGACGGGCGGGCTGGTCATACCGCCGGGCTTTGCACGCGACCTGGCAGCAGGGCGCCTCGCACCCGTCCAGCTGCTGCTCGATGGCAGCGATGCGAACACGGCCACCGTGGCGCTGAACTACAGCAGCGCGATCGCTGCCGGCTTCTCCCGCGACGTGCTGCTTCAGGGGCGGCGCATCGAGGCGCCGGCATCGGCGGAAACGCGCATCTGGTACAACCCGACGCTCGCGAGCAGCAACATGATCGTGCCGGGCCTGATCGCCGTGATCATGTCCATCATCGCTGCCATGCTGACGGCGCTCACGATTGCCCGCGAGTGGGAGCGCGGTACGATGGAGCAGCTTGCGGCCACGCCCGTTCACCGCCTCGAGGTGGTGTTCGGCAAGCTGCTCCCCTACCTCGGCATCGGCCTGTTCGATGTCGCGACCACCGTCGCCGCCGGCGTCCTCATTTTCGATGTGCCGCTGCGCGGCAGCATTCTATTGCTTGGTACGATGACGCTGCTCTTCCTGCTCGGCGCGCTCGGACTCGGCATGTTCGTATCCGCGGTCCTCAAGTCGCAGGTGCTCGCCACCCAGGTGGCGATGGTCGTGACGTATCTGCCGGCCCTGCTCCTCTCCGGGTTCCTGTTCGACATCGCCAGCATGCCCGCAGCATTGCGCGCGGTCAGCTTCATCGTGCCGGCGAAGTACTACATTACCGTGACGCGCGGCGTGTTCCTGAAGGGTGTCGGGCCGGACGTGCTGTGGGTGCAGGGTGTGTCCATGGTGATCTTTGCCGCGATCGGCATCGGCCTGGCCACGGCCGCTTTCGACAAGAGGATCGCGGCATGACGACGCGGCCGGCCGAAGGTGCCGATCGGCAGCACTCCGCTCGTGCGGCGTCACTGCGCCGCGTGCGGGCTCTCGTGCGCAAGGAGCTGCGCCAGCTGCTGCGCGATCCGAAGACGAAACGGATCGTGTTCGCTGCCCCCATCATCCAGCTCCTGCTGTTCGGCTACGCCGTTACCACGGACGTCCACGATGTGAGCACGTACGTCGTGGACCATGACCGGACGGCGGAGTCGCGCGCACTCCAGGACGCCTTCACGGCCGGCGGCTATTTCCGCATCGTCGGCCGCTCCGATCGGCCCGCCGACATGGCCGCAGCACTCGATGACGGCAGTGCGGGGCTCGGCCTCCAGATACCGACCGGCTTTGCCCGCGACCTCGCCGCGGGCCGCGGCGCCACCGTGCAGGTTCTCGTGGACGGCACCAGCTCCAACACGGCGACCGTCGCACAGGGCTATGCCGGGCGCATCGTACAGGAATTCGGTATCCGCCATGCCGCCGGTCGCGGTGCCGAGCTCGACGGCGGCGTGGACCTCCGCGCGCGCGCGTGGTTCAATGCGGAGCTGACGAGCCGCGTCTACAACGTGCCCGCCATTATCGGCGTGCTGCTCATGATGATGGCACTGCTGCTCACCGCGCTCGGTGTGGTGCGCGAGCGGGAGCTCGGTACGCTCGAGCAGCTGCTCGTGAGTCCGCTGACCGCCGGCGAGCTGATCCTCGGCAAGACCATCCCCGTCGCGATCATCGCACTGATCGACCTGGCCCTCATCTGCGCGGTCGCGCTCCTCTGGTTCGACATACCGTTGCGCGGCAGTGTCGCCGCGCTCCTCATCGCATCGTTCGTCTACATCCTGGCCAGCCTCGGACTCGGCCTCTTCATCTCCACCGTATCACGGACGCAGCAGGAGGCGTTCATGGGGATGTTCCTCCTGTTCCTGCCTGTGGTCATCCTCTCGGGGTTCATGTATCCAGTTGAGACGATGCCGGCGGTGTTCCAGAACCTGACGCTGCTGAACCCGCTGCGTCACTTCCTCGTGATCGTGCGCGGCATCTTCCTGAAGGGGCACGGCCTGCTGGACATCCTGGTGCCGCTCACGATTGTGACAGGGATGGCAGTCGTGGTGCTCGCGGGCGCTGTGGTGCGGTTCGGTCGGTCCGTGAGGTGAAGCAACTCGGGAGCGGAACGGAGCGGGAACGTTCGATCCCGATCCGAACACGCTCCCGGCCCCGCTCCCGATTCAGTCTACTGCCCGGTAACGATCCGCTTCACCGGCGTCCCCGCAGCGATCCGCGCGTTGCCATCCTGGAGCTGGTTGATGAGCGCGAGCTCCGCAATGTCGATGCGCGACGGATAGCGGCGGTTGAACTCGGCGAGCGTCATTGCCTGGCTCGGCCGCACGATCGAGATGCGGTTCGGCTGGACATTCAGTGCGCGTGAGTCCGTGAGCCGGTCGAACGATCCGACGACACTGCGGAACACCTGGTCATAGCGCTGAAGCTGCTGTGCCGGGGTGTACGAGAGGATCTGGTACGTCCGGTTCTCGAACGAAATGAAAGCCGCCACGCCGGCGACGGTGCCGTCCTGCGTCTGGCCCTGGAAATAGCCGGTGACCGCGGGGAACCCGTTGATGGTCGTGCGGCTGACCTGGCTGGACGCAAGGCCCTGCTGACCGAAGAACTGGTTGGCGGCCTGTGTCTCGCTGCCCTGCGCAAGCGTGAGCTGAATGATGGCATCCTTCTGCGGGCTGAGCGCGGAGACGGACTGCGCCAGGTTTTGCGTCTGCCAGCCCTGTGGGAACTGCAGGCGGAAGCGGAGGTCAGGGTGCAGGAAGACACCGCCCTCGAAGAACCCTGCACGCGGGTTGTCGCCGTATACCAGGCCGTCGATGCGGTTCATGTACGTGTCCACGTTCTTCTTCGTACCGCTGAGATCCTGGTTCAGCGTGGACAGCGTCTGCTGAATGCGCTCGATGCGCTCCTCCGGATACGGATGGCTGGCGAGCCACGTCGGCAGCGGACTCTGACCGGCCGCCTGGCTGGCGCGCTGCAATTGACCGAACATGTTCACCATCTCGCGCACGTCGTAATTCTGCTGGAGCGAATACCGGAACCCGAGGTCGTCGGCCTGCCGCTCCGCATCGCGGCCGTAGCTGAGGAACAGCAGCTGGAGACCGGCGCCGGCCAGCTGCCCGAGCTGGGCGATTTCCGGGACCAGAATCGATCCGACGCCGAGCCCGAGCTGCGCCAGCTGTGCGCGGCTCATCAGCGTCACGGAATGGCGCGCCGTGATGTGTCCGATCTCGTGGCCGAGCACACCCGCGAGCTCCGCCTCCGAGCCCATGAGCGCCAGTATCCCCCGTGTGACGAAGATTGGCCCGCCTGGCAGTGCGAACGCGTTCGGGGTCGGGTCATCCACCACCTGGAAGCTCCACGGCAGGTCGGGACGCTCCGACTGTGCGGCCATCGTGCTGCCGATCCGCGCCACGTAGCTCTGGAGCGCCGCATCCTCGACGAGGCCGATCGACTGCGCGGCCTGCACCGCGGCCTCCTGGCCCATCTGGATCTCCTGCGATTCGGAGATCAGTGCCAGCTGGCGTTCGCCTGTTACGGGGTTCGTCGCGCAGCCGCTGGCGAGTGGGAGTAGGGCGAGCAGCGGCATCGAGGTCATCAATGTGAGGCGTCGCACGTGGTGCTCCTGTCGTGTCGGTCAGGCGCGGCGATAGGCGCGCGTCGTGGTGTCCGGTCCGGGTGGTATGTGGGCAAGATGCGGACCCCACGCCGATGGACGGGAGTCATCCCCGGATGAGCCCGGGTGTATCACACCCAGACTGCCACCTGTCCCGCAGGCGAATCTATTCCGGGTCCGCGCGCGTCCAATCCTCTGAGCATCACGCTGCCGTCTCGAGGTGGGGGAGCGGCGGCAACACCGGAGGAGGTCTTTCATGAATGCGAAGCGAATCACTCTGACTGTGGCCCTGGCGACGATCCTGTCGGCCGCACCGGTTCTGGCCGATCAGACGGCTGAAGTGCCGGACCCGGAACGGGCGGCGCAGCTGCACGCGCAGGCAGAAGCGCTCTTCTCGCAGCCGAAGCAGTGGAAGAAGGCCGTCCGGCTGCTTGAACAGTCGGCGGAGCTGCGCGGAGCCGAGGACCCGGAGGCATACGACTGCCTGGTGTACGCAGGGCGAATCCGTGCGGCCATCGGTGATTTCCGTGCGGCACGCTCCAACATGCTGAAGGCCGCGGATCACGCCATGGCCCGCGGTGCGGTCATCGATGCGGCGAACGCGCTCATTGACGCGGCTCATGCTGCAGTCGAGCTGAAGGACGCGCGGGACGCCCGCGACCTGGTGGAGCGGGCCGAACTGCTGACCGCATCACCGCTGCTCTCCATGGAACAGCGCGCAAGGCTGAGGGCGCGACTCTCCGTGTGACGGATCTCCTGAGCGGCCTGCACCGGATGGCAGGCGGTGGGGGCGCGACGCATCTTTCGTCGCGCCCCTTTCCCATCGCCGCGGATTTCCGGCCGTGGATGCGGTACCTTGTCCGCAGCGCGATCCACGTCAGGATGAAGGGGCATTGGGGAGCAGCGAGCGGGCACAGCGCAGCATCCGTGTGGCACAGGCGGGCCTGCTGATCAACGCGGCGCTGGTCGTGGTCAAGATCGGCACGGGCATTGTCGGCCATTCCTACGCACTCATCGCCGATGGCGTCGAGTCATCGCTCGACATCTTCTCCAGCCTGATCGTCTGGCGCGGCATCCATGTAGCCGCGCGCTCGGCTGACGAGACCTACCACTTCGGCTACGGCAAGGCGGAGTCCGTCGCCGCGGCCGCCGTCTCGCTGATGCTGATGGGCGCTGCCGTCGGCATCGCGATCGAGGCCGTGCGCGAGATCCTGACCCCGCACCACCTGCCCGCACCATTCACGCTGATCGTGCTCGTCGCGGTCATCGCGATCAAGGAAGGGCTGTTCCGCTTCGTCATGAGGGAGGGTGAGGCGCTCGAGAGCGGTATCGTGCAGGCCGACGCGTGGCACCATCGCTCCGACGCGATCACGTCCGGCGCGGCGTTCCTCGGTATCAGCATTGCACTCATCGGCGGCCAGCGGTACGCTGCCGCCGATGACGTGGCAGCGCTGCTCGCGTCGGCGATCATCGCGTTCAACGGCATCCGGCTGCTGCGCCCGGCGCTGGCCGACCTGATGGACCGTGCACCGGAGGCCGAGCTGCTCGACAGCGTGGCCGAGGAGGCCGCGCACGAGAACGGTGTGCTGCGCATCGAGAAGGTCGTCGCACGCCGCGCCGGTGTCGGCCACTTCGTCACCGTGCACGTACAGGCGGATCCCGCTCTCAGCCTCAGGGACGCGCACGATCTCGGCGGGCGCGTGCGCAGCCGCATCGTCACGAACCTGCCGCTCGTCATCGATGCGACCATCCACATGGAGCCATACGAGGGCGCGCTCGGCGAGCACGCCATGCAGCGCGGCAGGTTGAGCGGACACCGGCCGCGCCCGCGCGAAACAGGCAACGACCGGCCGGCGTACTGAGTGCCATGAAACCTGCGACCCGGCGCCGGACCCGCCTCCTGCTCGGCATAGCCGTGTTCTACATCGCGCTGTGGCTGCTCTGGCTGACTCCCGTGATCTTCCCGCTCAAGATCTTCGTCGTGCTGCTCCACGAGATCAGCCACGCACTGGCCGCACTGACGAGCGGCGGCACCGTGGAGCGCATCGTGCTCGACATGAACCAGGGCGGCGCCACGTACGTGCTGGGCGGGAACAGCTTCCTGATCCTCTCGGCCGGCTATCTCGGCAGCCTGCTCTGGGGACTCCTGCTCATCGAGCTCGCCGGCGCGCGCTCACGCTATGCACGATGGGCCGTGGGTGTGCTCGGCGGCTTCGTGCTGCTCGTCGCAGCACTGTATCTCCGCAATCTGTTCGGCTTCATCTTCACAGCTCTCTTCGGCGCCGCACTGATCATCTCCGCGCGCAAGCTCCCCGCGCGCGGCGTCGCGAACGTCCTGCTCGTGCTCGGCCTCACCAGCGCACTGTACGCGCTCCTCGACATCCGCAGCGACATCCTCGCCCGCCCGCACGTGCAGTCCGACGCCGCCATGCTCGCGGACCTCACCGGCGTGCCGACCGTCGTCTGGGGATTCCTGTGGATCGGCCTGGCGATCGCTGCGTGCTGGATCGGGATGCGGCGATGGCTGGCGCGGGCGTGAACCCGCGTCGTTCCTCCACCTGAGCGCGCCTCACACGTTCGGCGGCGCCCCATCCTCGGTCCGCCCCCAGCACCGCAGCACCTCGGCGACGGACCAGGCCTGCGCGATGCAGCCGCGCGGCGCGTACGGCTCCTCCGCATCGAAGATCTCGGCAATGGTGCCGACCCCGAACTCGTCCAGATGATCGACGAGGCCGCTCAGCATGCCGCGCGCACGCGCGCGTTCCTCCGGGTAGCAGCGCAGCCAGGCATCGATGAACGGCCCGATGAGCCAGCCCCACACCGTGCCCTGATGATATGCCGCGTCGCGGGCGTGCAGGTCACCCCAGTACCGCGGCTGATAGTCGGGGTGGTCCGGCGCGAGTGAGCGAAGCCCTACGGGCGTGAGCAACTGCGACTCGACCGTGTCCACCACGGCCTTCCAGCGCTCGCTGTCGAGCACCGGATGATCCAGCGAGACGGCGAAGATCTGATTGGGCCGGCAGGCCGTGTCATCGCCCTGCTCGCCATCGACGATGTCATGAAGGTACTGTCCCTCCTCGTACCAGAAGCGGCGATTGAACGCATCATGGACTCGTTCGGCGTGGTGTGCGAGCTTTTGCGCCCTGGTCTCGTCGCCGGCCTCCCGACACCAAACTTCGAGCAGCCGCAGCGCGTTGTACCAGAGCGCGTTCAGCTCGACGGCCTTGCCGCGCCGCGGCGTGACGACCCAGTCGCCCACCTTCGCATCCATCCACGTCAGCTGGTAGCCCTCCGCACCCTGCCGCAGCAGGCCGTCGTCGGGATCGACACCAATGCCGAAGCGCGTGCCGGCGAGGTGTCGATCGGCAATATCGTTGAAGGTCGGCAGGAGGTCCGCGATGAGCGTGGCATCGCCGGTGTGGCGCGTGTATCGCTCTGCGGCATGGAAGAACCACAGCGTGGCATCGGCGGTATGGTACAGCCCCTCCGTGGACTGGTCGGGAAACATGTTCGGGATCAGGCCGTCGCGCACGTAACGGGCGAACGTGCGCAGGATGTCGCTGGCTTCGCGGAAGCGGCCGGTGCTCAGCGTGAGGCCTTCCAGCGAGATCATCGTGTCGCGGCCCCAGTCGGTGAACCAGTGATAGCCCGCGATGATGGTGCGCAGCTCGCGACCGGCAGCCTGCGCACGTGCCTGCTCGGCAACGCGGCCGGCCGGCTGCGTGATGAACTGATCGGCCGCCAGCACCAGCTCGGCCGCCACTCCTGTGCGGGCGGCTCGCGGAGCGAGTGAGATGAGCCGGCTGCGGCGCAGCTTCTCGATCTCGTACAGGTCCTCGAGGCCCGCGCCGTTTATCGTGCTCCACTCCTCCGTCGAAGCGATGAGTGCAACGGGCGCGTCACTCGCAAGCTCCGCCTTCAGGTAACCCGGACTCCACAGGTCTCCGACCGCGGTGTAGCCGCGATCACGCTCGATGCGATACGCGATCCTCGAATGATGCTGCGACTTCACCACGAGAGCGGCGTTCTGTCCGCCATGCTGCATGATCCGCAGCGGCGGCAGATCCGCGGAACACGCGTGCAGCTCGAACTGCTCCCGGGATGCGACCAGCCGATACGGCTCCTGCAGCGGTGAGTCCACCGCGGCCTCGTACGATCGAAAGTGCACGGACGGCCGTAACCGCAGGCGCACGGGAGCAGCGCCTTCCAGCAGACGGTATGTCACGACCACGGTGTTCTGGAAGTGCGGCATCAGGATCCGCTTCTCGAGCACGAACCCGTCCACCTGGTAGCGCCATACGGGCAGTCCGGTGTCCAGGTGGAAATCGGCGAAGAAGGATGCGCCCGGCACGTCCAGCCCCTCCGTGTTCTCCGTACCGCCGAGCGCAACCCTGCGACCGCCGGGAAGCCGCAGCTCCTCGAGCAGATGATTGAGCATCACGGTGCGGCCGAGTGGTGCGGGCAGTGCGGCCACGAGCAGACCGTGGTAGCGACGCGTGACTGCACCGGCGACGGTGCCCGACGCGTAACCTCCCAGTCCGTTCGTTACGAGCCATTCGCGCGTGAGCAGTGGCTCCGGAGTGGCGGGCTCCCATTGCGGTGCTCGCAGCAGCGGCTCAGCCATTCATGTCCTCTCTGGTACTGTGACCGGCGGCCAGCACGGCAGCGGATCGCGCGGGAATCAGCCAGCCATCGTCGAGCTCGGGATGGACGGCGCCGCGGCCGCCATAAAGGATATCCTCCGTGGACAGCAGCATGTGCCAGCGCTGTCCGTTCGGAGGCGCGAGCAGAGGTTCCGGCGCCACCTGAAGGCGCAGGTCCGGGCCCAGGTTCACCACGAGCAGCCGGTCGTCATCCGCGTCGCCCGCATAGCGCAGCACGAAGCACTGCGCACCCAGCACGGCACCATCCACACGTGCGCCTTCCTGTGATGCAAGCACGCTGTCGCTGCGCGACAGCGCAATCAGGTCGCGATGCAGCCGGAGCACGTGCGCGTTCACGACGCGCTCGCCGTGATCGATGCATGACAGCTCGAACGTTGCCGGTGCGGCAGGATCGTCGATCCGGCTCTGCACGGAGGGCAGCGCCGTGCTCGGGAACTGCTGCAGGAACTCGCGGCGTCCGGCGTGCACCAGCTTTGCCACGTCAGGCTTGTGGTCCGCGAAGAAGAGGAAGCGCGCGGTCGCCGCGAACTCCTGTCCCTGAAACAGCATGGCCGTCCCGGGCATCAGGAGCAGCAGAGCCGTCATCGCGCGCAGCTCCGCCGCGCCCGTCAGCTCGTGCAGCCGTCTGCCTGCCGCCGAGTTCGCGATCTGATCGTGGTTCTGAATGAAGTTCACGAACGAACGTGCAGTCACTCCGCGCGTGGGCGTGCCGCGCCGCTTGCCCTGCCACGAGTAGTATTGTCCCTGGTAGAGGAACCCATGGCGCGCGCACGAGATCAGCTCCTGCGGCGTGCCGCGATAGTCCGTGTAGTACGCTTCCGTGCTGCCGGTCAATGCCACCATGGCGGTGTGATGGAAGTCATCGTTCCAGACAGCATCCATTCCATGACCTCCTTTCTCGGGAGGGCGTACCGTGCGGACGTCCTGCGGTTCGTTCTCCGCAACGATCCAGACGCGCCGGTGCGGAGCGGCGGCGCGCGCACGTGCGACGACTTCCGTCACGATGTGGCGAGGACCGTTGTCGTAGATATTCTGCGTCGCATCGATGCGCAGGCCGTCGAGGTGGTACTCGCGGATCCAGTATTCGGCGTTGGCGAGGAAGTATTCCCGCACGTGGCGGGAGCCGGGGCCGTCGAAGTTCAGCGCCGCGCCCCAGTCCGTGGTATGCCCGGTCGAGAAGTACTCGTCCGCGAAGTCGCGGAAGTAGCAGCCGTCCGGTCCCATGTGGTTGTAGACGACGTCGAGCACGACGCACAGGCCGGCGGCGTGGGCGTGATCCACGAAGCGACGCATGTCGTCGGGGGTGCCGTACACGTGCGCGGGTGCATACGGCGCAACGCCGTCATATCCCCAGTTGAAACGCCCCGGGAACTCCGCGACCGGCATGAGCTCCAGGACGGTAACGCCGAGTGTCGCGATCTCCTCGAGGTGACTCGATGCTGCCTGCCAGGTGCCGGCCTCCGTGTATGTCCCGATGTGCATCTCGTAGACGACCTGCCGCCCGGCTAGCAGACCGCCCCAGCCGCCGTCCGTCCACGGAAACGCATCCGGGTCCACGACCTCGGAGGGGCCGTGCGGCCCGGCGGGCTGGCTCCGGGACGCGGGGTCCGGCAGCAGCCCTCCGTCGGTCGTGCGGTAGCGATACAGTGTGCCCGGCCCGGCTCCGGCGACCGAGCCGGTGAAGCAGCCGTCCTCGTCCCGCGTCAGCTCGTGCCCGCTGCCGCGCTCGTCGTCGAGGACCACATGCAGACGTGCATGTTTCGGTGCCCATACCCGGAAATGAGTGCCGTCGTGCGACGGCTCGGCGCCAAATGGCAGGCGCCGCCCCAGCTCTGTCTGCATCCGCGCATTACCTCCCCTGACAGGCGAGCGATGCAGGTTCCTTGCCCCGTCCGGGAGCACGTGGCTGGCAGGAGCGCCTTGAAAAACGGGAGCCGGCAGGCCGCGCCGCAGTCAGCGCGGCGGGTTACGCTCCCACGAGCCGTACATCGGATTAGGCAGGAGGAACCACGTACGACCGAAGTTATCGTACGCGCCCGGGGTGGCGCGGATCTGCTGTGTCTGGTCGGGGAAGTCCTGGATGTTGTCGCCGATGTACATGACGACCTCGAGCGGCGGCAGGTCTGCGCCCGTAGTTCCTTCGCGCACGGCGCGGAACCGGCCGTTCTTTCCACTCTCGCCGGCGGCCTGACAGAGAACGACATCGACGATGATCGTGAGCTGGCGCAGGTTGCTGCGCGTCTCGTCGCACACGATGTCGTCGCGATTCGTCACGATGGCCACGCGGCCGCCGAGCTCGCGCACGGTGCGAACGAAAGCCGCCGCGCCCGGGAGCGAATCGGCGGTGCCCTCCCGCACCCAGTCGTTCCACGTCTCCGGATCGAAGCGGGCGCCGCGCTCGACCAGCCGGCGCTGATACTCGGAGTTGTCGAGCACCGTCTCGTCGGCGTCGAGAATGACCGCCCAGCTTCCGCGCGTGCGATCGGCCGCGATGTCGCGCACGCGGTCTGCAGCCGTGCGATAGGTCTGCACAAAGATGCCGCGATGCTCCGCCGCCGTGCGGGCCCAGTGCACGTCGTTCGCACGCACGGCCGCCGGTGCCGGAGCCGTGGCCGCAGGAACGGACGCGCAGCCTGCGAGCAGCACGGCGGCGCAGGCGAGAACGACACGCCGAATGCCTGTGCGCGATCGTGCGACGGGCGTCATGAGCCCTCACCCTCCAGGTACGTATAGCCGTTCAGCCCGGCGATGTAGTCCGCAATGAAGGCGTTGGCCTCGATGCGCGCGAGGCCGGTGGCGTTCTGAACCTTGCGCCGGAACGTGGTGATCAGGTCCTGCGCATTGAACTGCACGTAGTTCAACACCTCCGTGATCGTATCGCCGTGGACCAGGTCCTCGATCTCGTATCCCGAGTCCGTCAGCTTGATGTGCACGGCGTTCGTGTCGCCGAACAGGTTGTGCAGGTCTCCGAGGATCTCCTGATACGCGCCGGTGAGGAAGATCCCGAGCACGTACGGCTCCTCGCCGCGCAGCGGATGCAGCTCGAGGTTGGGCTTCGGGCGGCGCCAGCCGACGAACCGGTCGATCTTGCCATCGGAGTCGCACGTCACATCCTGCAGCGTACCGCGACGGGTCGGCTCCTCGTTGAGACGGTGCACGGGCATGATCGGGAAGAGCTGGTCGATCGCCCACGAATCCGGCAGCGACTGGAACAGCGAGAAGTTGCAGAAGTAGCGGTCGGTCAGGTTCGCGTTTACGTCGGGCAGGATGTCGCCGTACTCCTCCTCGTTGTCGCCCGCAAGCTGCGCGATCCGGTTCATGAGCGCGACCTGAAGCCGCTCGGCGACAGCGCGTTCGCGCAGGGAGAGCACGCCGCTGTGAAAATGAGACTGTGCCTGCTCCTTTGCGAACAGCGTGTCGTGGTAGACCTCGCGCAGGCTCCGGTCATCGATGTCATTGAGCGCGGCGAAGAGATCATGGACGAGCGGGTGCGCGTCGTCCGGCACCTCGGCGGGAGCATCTGCGACCTGCGTCTCGATGTCGATGACGTTGAGCAGCAGCAGTGCATGGTGCGCGGTGAGCGCGCGCCCGGACTCCGAAATAATGTGAGGCATGGGCAGCTCGGCCTCGCGACACGCCTCGGCGAGTGAGTATACGATGTCGTTCGCATATTCCTGCACCGAGTAGTTGACGGACGCCGCCGCCGTCGAGCGCGTGCCCTCGTAATCGACGCCCAGGCCGCCGCCCACATCCACATACTCGATGCGCACGCCCAGCTGCTGCATCTCGACGTAGTAGCGCGACACCTCGGTCATCGCCGCCTTGATGTTCCGGATGTCCGGGATCTGCGAGCCGATGTGGAAATGGATCATCTTCAGGATGTCCGTGCGGTCCACCGACTGCAGCTTGTCCACCACACGCATGAGCTGTGCGGCATTCAGCCCGAACTTGCTCTTCTCGCCGGCAGTCTCCGACCAGCGACCCGCGCCCGTCGTGGACAGCTTGATGCGCACACCGGCGGTCGGCACTACGTCCATCTCGTCCGCGACCTTCAGCAGCGTGTCCACCTCGCCGATCTTCTCCAGCACGATGAGCACGGTGTGGCCCAGCTTCTGGCCCATGAGCGCCAGCCGGATGTACTCCTCGTCCTTGTAGCCGTTGCACACGATCATGTGATCGGCGCGCTCGGTCAGCGCGAGCACGGCCTGCAGCTCCGGCTTGCTGCCGACTTCCAGACCCACATTGTACTTGCGCCCGAACGCGACGATCTCCTCCACGACGTGCCGCTGCTGATTCACCTTGATCGGATAGACCGTGGTGTAATCGCCGGTATAGTCGAAGTCGCGGATGGCGGTGCGGAACCGCTCCGTCAGCATCTCGATGCGTGTGCGCAGGATGTCGGAGAACCGGAGCAGCAGCGGGAGGCCCACGCCCTGTGCCTCCAGGTCCATGGCTATTTCGTAGAGGTCGAGGCCGCGGTCCGGCGCCTTGGTCGGGTGCACGGTGACGTGGCCGAGATCATTGATGTCGAAATAGCCGATCCCCCACCCCTCGATGTTGTAGAGGTCACGGCTGTCGTCGGTGGTCCAGCTCATCATCCGGTCCGGCTGAGGTTCGCTGTCAGTGCACTCGCCGGCGGGCGACCGCGCCCTCTGGCATCGCGCGAATTGTAGCAGGTCCGCACGTGTGCGAAAGGGCGGGTCGCGCATCCGGCCGGACGCCAGCGGGACCGGCGTGCCGCACGGACCCGGGCCGCCGCCCCGCCACTGTCGCCTGCGTGCGTCGAGTCACCGCATGGTCGCCAGCTCGATGTTGCTGATGTGGCCGCCGTACTCCCGGTGGATCTGCACCTTCCGCTCGACCATCTCGATCACGGGCGCCGCGAAATCTACCTTCTGCAGGCGCCCGGCAATGTTCA
The DNA here is from genome assembly GCA_035461085.1 of Longimicrobiales bacterium. Lineage (GTDB taxonomy): Bacteria > Gemmatimonadota > Gemmatimonadetes > Longimicrobiales > RSA9 > SH-MAG3. The sequence continues at coordinate 53,850 of DATHVW010000104.1, forward strand.
GCCCGCCCGTGCTGATGCAGTTGATCTCCACGATGCGGTCCGCGACGATGTCCAGGCCGGCAAAGAAGATTCCGTCGCGTTTCAGCTTCGGGCCCACGATCGCTGCCAGCTCCAGCATCCGGTCCGTCACGCGGCCGCGGGTGCCCTTGCCGCCGGCCGTCATGTTCGATCGGAAGTCTTCACCCTGCGCCACGCGCCTCAGGGCCGCATACTTCCCGTCGACCATGAGCGGTTCGCCGTTGACCAGGAAGAAACGCGTGTCGGAGCGGTCGCCGGGGAGGAATTCCTGCGCCATGATGTAGCCGCCTCGCTGGATCGTCTCCACCATCTGCTTCAGGTTCGTCAGGTCCTTCTCGACCAGGAACACATCGGCGCCGCCGTATCCGTTCAGCGGCTTCATGACGATCTTGCGCCCGCACTCCTCGTGGAACCGGCGGATCTCTTCCACGTCGCGCGTGACGATCGTCCGGGGTCTGACGGATTCCGGAAAATGCTGGAAGTACAGCTTGTCGATGGCGTAGGCGAGCGTATCGGGGTGGTTGAGCACGATGACGCCGCGTGCCATGGCCAGGCGGCCGAAGAGCACGCCCGCCTGCTGGGCCCACGCGCGGTCGTTCTCCACTTCCTCCGACGGATTGTACCGCAGCCAGAACACGTCCATGTCATCCGTCGTGATCCGCTCGCGCGGCGCGTCCCTGGCCTGGAGTGCTGCGAGGAAGCTCTCCTTCGTGCGCGCGTTCGCCGGTGCAACGTGTGCCAGGCCGCCAATCCGGCCGTCCTCGAGGTATGTGAGCTGGTCGATGCCGATCACGTGCACGGTGTGGCCGAGCTTCGCGGCTGCATGGCACAATATGGTCGTGGTGGCGGGGGGAACCTCCGTCGCCACGTCGTTCACCAGAAAGGTTATCCTCATTCGCTGTCGCTGATCATCTGTGTCAGGGTGAGCCCATCGCGCAGCGCATCCAGGCGGTGCGCCGTGTCCGGCTGTTCGAACAGGCGCGGCAGCAGTGCCGGCGCCTGGAGGTAGTCCCGCGCGCGCAGCTCCTCGACGATCGGGACGTGCTTTGCTGCGATCTTGCCCACGTAGAGCGGCTCGATGGCGCCGCCGGCGCGTATGTACTCCACGAGGCGGAGCAGCCCGCGCAGGTAGATGAGATCACGCGTGAAGCCGCCGCTCGCGTGAACGCGCTCGGTCACATCGAATGCAGTGCCGGCCGGCAGGCCGTGATCCTGTGTGAGGATGCGGAACGTGTCGATGAAGCCGGCGCCCTGTTCCACCGAATGGGCCGCCACGACGCGTGCGGCGAGCACGCGCATGCGTGATGCGTCGAGGCCATCGGCGAGGTACTCGGCGAGCACCGCGAGTCCTTCCTGGAGCTCGTCGTATCCCGCCAGGCCGTTGTACAGCTGTCGGAGCGGCTGCGCACGGCCGTTGTAGTACGTCAGCACGTGCGTGCCGACCTCGTGGTGCAGCAGCGGCAGCGCGCGCTCCGGTCGCAGCGCGAGCGCTTCGCCGATCAGCAGGTTGCCCTGCGAAACCATGAGTCCGACCAGGTCGGGGCGGATCTGTACTTCAGCGGCGAGATCGGGATATGACGCACGATAGTACTCCAGCTCCGTGCGCGCGGCCGCGGCGAACTCCTGCGCGGACACGTACGTCTTCGCGCGTCTGCGGACTGGCGGCGGTACGTCACCGAGCACATCACGCGCGACGTTCAGCAGCATGTCATCGACCGCGCCGTACAGGCGCATGCTCGCGAACCGGAAGCCCTCCGTGTTGCGCTCCGCGATGAGCGTGATCTGGCGATCGAGCTCGTCGCGCTTGTCACGCAGCAGGAACGCCATCGCCGGGTCGGCAACAGGCTCGAGATCCACGTCGAACAGCTGCCGTTTGAGCGAGTCGGGATCGACCGGGAGCAGCCGGTAGCGGAACTGGGGCGCGCGGCTGAACTGGCTGTCACGGAATGCTGCCCACGCTTCCCCGATGTTGACGGGCGACACGAGAAGCAGGAGCTGGTAGGACGACTCGATGTCGGCGAGAGCCCGGTCCGCGTCGGCCACCTCGCGTCCGAACCGGCGCGGCCCGACCGCGCGGTAGCTCTCGAATCCGGCACTGGTCTGCACGCGCGCAAAGTCGAATGCGGTCTGGCGCAGCACACCGGAGAGCAGCTGACGCAGCCGGCGCAGGAACACGGGATACACGGTGCCCGTTTCCGCGTCGCGGAAGATGGGTGGAACCTCGAGGCCGACGAGGAGACAACCGATGTCCCAGCACTCCTGCGTGGTGAGGAGCGGGTCGAGATCCGGCGGATGTCGTGCGTCCGTCTGTCGTACCCGCACCGTCGTGCGGACGTCCGGATCCGTCATTTCGCGCAGGCCGCGACACAGTGCGTCCACGGTCCCCGCTGCAGCGCCCGTCGGCGCGTGCACGACGAACTCCGTGCTGTCCGCAGGACCGGACCACAGCTCCAGGATCATGAACGAATCGAGCTCGCGCGTCGCGGCGGCGGCGAGTGCGGCTACGACGTCGTGCGTCTCGTCCACAGCTTCGCCCAGCGCGACCAGATACGACGCCTCGCCCAGTACCAGGCGGTGCGTGCCGGGATCCTCGCGCTCGGGGGGCTGGCGATAGACGAAGAGGTAGGGCAGCTTGCGATCGAGGTTCAGCACTCCGCCGTCCGGCAGGCGCTCGCGCACGTGCGCATCCGTGCGGAACCGTCGCAGGGTCCGTTCGATCAGCGCGCTGTCGACAATGGCAGAGCTCATTTCGTTCCTGGTCTCGTAATCGTGCGAAATCATGTAGCAAGGTCGGGGCCGGAGGGAGGCTGTACATGACGTTCCCTGCACGGGTGGCGGGTCTGATCGCGGTGCTCTCCATCACTGCATGTGCCACGTCGGCGCGGCAGGCGGCGATTGCGCCGGTCGCGTTCGCCGATGCGGACAGTGTCGCGACCATGACGCTCGCACCCGGCGTGACGCACACGTTCGTGCGAGATGCGCGCGGGCCGTGGGCGATTCACGTGATCGAGGTCGATGCGCGCCGCTGTGAGCCGCTGCTGGAGGCGCGCAAGCCCGGCACTGCCCTGAGTGAACGGGCAACCACGTCCGCACTCACCGGCGACGCGCTCGCCGGCGTCAATGCCGACTTCTTCATGCTGCCGGGTGGAACGCCGGTGGGCGCTCACGTCGCGGCCGGGGTGCCGCTCATCGGACCGGGCGACCGCCCCGTGTTCGCCATCACGGGCCCGGCACCCGCCGGGTGGAGGATCGGCACTGCGCAGATCAGTGGACACGCGCGCGTGCGGGCGGACACTGCGGAGGTCGCGCAGGTGAACCGGAGCCCGCGCGCGACCTCCGCGTACCGCGTACCGACCGATGGACTCACGCTCTTCACCAGCTGGATCGGTGACTCCGTTCCAGCTGACAGCGCCGCGCGCAGTGTGCTGCTGCGCGTGATCACGGGCGGCGCGTCGGGCGGCCAGGGTGTGGTGGTGGCGGCCGATTCGGCTGCAGCCGCGTCCGTCATCGGTACCGGCGCTGCGGTCCTGCTCGCCCGTGGAGGCACCCGCGAGTGGGCACGCCGGCGCACGGCGGGAGATACGGTCCATTGGACGATTCAGGTCACTGTCGGCCCGCCGGACGCCCGGGCGCCGGTCCGGGAAGCGGTCGGCGGGTTTCCGGTTCTGCTCCGTGACGGCGCGGCGGTCCTGGCCGAACAGACGGTCGGCGCCAGCTTCTCGACCGAGCGGCATCCGCGCACGGCGATCGGCTGGACGCCCGATGGCCGACTCCTGCTCGTGGTCGTGGACGGCCGGCAGCCGGAATGGAGCGCCGGCATGTCGCTCGACGAGATGACGTGGCTGTTCCGGAGCCTCGGCGCATCCGACGCGCTGAACCTCGATGGCGGCGGTTCGACCGCGATGGTCGTCGGCGGTACGGTCGTGAACCGGCCGTCGGACCGCGAGGGCGAACGTGCCGTCGGCAACGCCCTCGCGCTGACCGGCTGTCGCTGATCCGCGGCCGGAAACGTATGGTCCGGGGCTTGCGCTCACAGGCGTCATGAGTGATGCGACCGCTGTGCGCCGTCGCCCTCACAGCGCCAGCCGGGAGACGCTCCTGGCGACGCTGCGGGAGCGGTTCGGCTTCAACGAATTCCGGCCGGGCCAGGAAGACATCATCCGGGCGATCCTCGACGGGAGGGACACGCTGGCGGTGATGCCCACGGGCGCAGGCAAGTCACTGATCTTCCAGCTGCCGGCGCTGCTGCTGGACGGCCTGACCGTGGTGGTCTCGCCGCTGATCGCACTGATGAAGGATCAGACGGACAAGCTGGAGGAGCTGGGGGTGGATGCCCTGACCATCAACTCCGGGCTCACCGCGCGCGAGCAGCGCGAGGCCGAGGAGGCGGTCGCGGCTGGGGCGGGCGACATTCTCTACGTGACGCCGGAGCGGTTCCGCGACCGGGAGTTCTTCGAGACGCTGCTGGAGCGCCGGGTGGCGCTTTTCGTGGTGGACGAAGCGCACTGCATCAGCCACTGGGGTCACGATTTCCGTCCGGACTACATGATGCTCGGCTCGATCGCGGACCGGCTGGACCGGCCGCCGATCGTGGCACTGACCGCGACCGCGGGTCCGGATGTGCAGGATGACATCATCCGGCAGCTGCGGATGCGGGAGCCGTTCCGCCGGATCGGCGAGCTGATCCGGCCGAACCTGCTGCTGGAAGTACAGCGCACGGTCAATCAGGCGCTGAAGGACGCGGCGCTGGAGAAGCTGCTTGGCGAGACGGAGGGCACGGGCATCATCTACGTCGCCACGGTGAAGGAGGCGAAGCGACTGTACGAAGAGCTGTCGCAGCGCTGGCCTGTGGCGATGTATCACGGAAAGATGCAGTCGAAGGAGCGGCACGAAGCGCAGGAGATGTTCATGGGCGATGGCGTGAAGGCGGTGATCGCGACGAACGCATTCGGCCTCGGCATCGACAAGCAGGACATCCGTTTCATCATCCATTATCACCTGCCGGGCTCGCTGGAGGCATACTACCAGGAGGCGGGGCGGGCGGGGCGCGATGGCGGCCGCGCGCGCTGCACGATCCTCTACCGCGAGGAGGATCGCGCGATCCAGGGATACTTCCTGGGCGGCAAGTACCCGGATGATGGCGAAGCGTTGAACGTCGCACGCGTGGTGAACGGCATCGGTGACGGCGAGCGGATGGCGTTGAACGACATTGCGGAGCGCGCGGACGTCGCACGCCGCAAGGCGCGCATCGTGCTCACACTCATGAAGCGTTTCGGCGCGGTGCGTGAGTATCGCGGCGGCGCCTGGGAGCGGCTCATCCCGGATGTCACGACGGTCCCGCTGCACGACCAGCTGATGGATTACGAGTCACGCCGGCAGGCCGACCGGGCGAAGCTGGAGGCCATGGTGCGCTACTGCCGTACGGCGCAGTGCCGCACCCGGCAGATCCTGGCGTACTTCGGCGATGACCCGGGCGCGGAATACCGCTGTGGCCACTGCGACAACGACACCGACATCCGCGACGCCACAGGCGCCTGAGACGACGCTTGCCAGATTGAGGGTACCCCGCCTATTCTGCGCGTGGATCCCCACGAGAAACGAGGCCGTGTCATGATCGACGACGTCGATCGCACCATACTCGACGCGCTTCAGCAGAACGCGCGCACATCGAACGCCGAGATAGCGCGGCGCGTGGGCATGGCGCCGTCCGCGATCTTTCAGCGTGTACGCAAGCTCGAGGAGAGCGGCCTCATCCAGGGCTACACGGCACGCCTGAACGCCAAGGCCCTCGGCTACGGCCTCGTCGCGTTCATCATGGTTCAGACGAGGGACAACGCGTCCTCGGTCGATACGGCCGGCCTGATCGCGGAGCTGCCCGAGGTCCTGGAGGTCCATCGCGTCGTCGGTGAGGACTGCTTCATCGTTAAGGCGCGGGTGCGTGACACGGATCATCTGGCCGAGCTGCTCGAGCACCGCCTCCAGCCGATCCGCTCCATCGCATCCACGCGCACGACCATCGTGGTGAAGACGGTCAAGGACCGCGATGATCTCCCCATGGCGAGCGCGAACGGCAGCGGTTGAATCAGACGCGCGTCACGGCAGTGTGACGTCGATGGCGCGGACAGATGTGAAGAGGGGGAGAACGCACCGGGCGCTCTCCCCCTCTTCGTTCGTGCCGTCGGCCGGTCAGTTCTGGTCGGCGGTCGCGGCGGACCGCGTGCCCGCGCTCAGGTTGCCGTGATGCAGCAGTGCGTTGAAGACCAGCGCATAGGAGCCCAGGGTCTGGCTGCGCCAGAACGGATTGAAGCTGAACATGACGATGTGGCCGCTGCCGAGCGGGACATCGACCAGCGCGGGCGCATGCGCCAGCTCCGCGCCGTCGGTGAGGCCGCCGCTGATCAGGAGCTCCTTCGGCTCGCTCGCGAAACGGAGTACCGTGCGCGCCTGTGAGCCGGCCTGACTGCCGCCGCCGCCGAATCCCTGCTGCTCCTCTTCACCCTGCGTCCGCCGGAACTCGTCCACTGCCGCCCGGCCCATGTCGCGCGGCCGGCCCTGCACGATGTCCTGCTCGTCGATGCCGCCGCGACCGGAGCGGCGCTCCGTAGTGCTGCCATCGGGCGCATCGCCGGCGCGGGCGATGGCCGGGTTCCGCTGACCGTCCGCGAACACCGGCCCGCGATTGAAATAGACGCCGAGCGTCTCACCATAGCCGTACATGAGCGGGCTGGCCGCATCGGCGGTTGCCGTTCGGAACACGCCGCCCGGCGCCCACAGGTTGGGTGTGTCCGCCACGCGCACGCCGCCCGCCATGCCGAAGTGAATGGGCAGCATGCTGCTGTTCGTGATCGTGACCAGAGTGCCGCCCTGTTCGACGAAGCGCTGCAGATTCAGCACACCCTGCAGCTCGAGTCCGCCGCGCATGTCGTCGGTCGAATCCTGCCGGCCGAGGTTGGGCGTGATGTCCGTCTTCTTCCACGGCATCGGGCTGTCGCCCGAGAGGCCGCTCACCACCTGGAGCGGGTCGTTGGACGACGGCCCGAACAGGATCACATCGTAGCGCTCGCGCAGGCGCGGATTATCGCGCGCTTCATGCACGGAGATGTAGTCGAACGGGATGCCGTACTGATCCAGCGCGAGCCGCATCCAGCCTTCCGTCTGCGTCGTCTGCCACGTGTGCATGACCGCGACGCGCGGCGTCGCGACAGCGTGAGTCGCAACCGCGGGCACGGTGCTCACACCGATGGCAGTGAACCCGAACTCCTGCGCGGCATCACTCAGCAGCTGTGCAAGGTTGCCCGGGTTGCCGGACGTCGGGATGATGAACGTTCCCGCATTGAACGTGCGGCCGGCCGCATCGAACGCGGTCTGCGCCGCCTGCATGCGCAGGTTGCGATGACGGAACCGGAACGACGCGAGATTGTTGTCCGCGTTGTAATTGATGATGAATGCGCGCGCGCCGCCCGCGTTCTCGACCGCCCCGCCGGCCCGGACGCGTTCCGTCACGGCCTGCATGGGGGCGTCGAGGATCGCGACATCCTCCACGCGCACGGTCTCGGCATTGTAGAGCGGGCCGAACGTCCAGCCCGTGTCATCGTACGGCCGCGGGTCATCCGGATTGTAGTACTGCCTGTCGAGCATCATGTCGACGGCGCGCGAGAACGGCTGGTCCATGCGGACGACGTAGCTGCCGGCGCCGAACGTCTGCTCTCCGACCGTGGCCGGCGCCGTCGTGCGGTGCACCTCGGCGCCGTGGCGCTGGAGCAGATCGAGCAGCTGCGCCTGCTGGCCGGGTCGCGGATCGTCAGCCGGGAACACGTACGCTGCCGGGCCCTCGGCCCGCGCCTTCGCGACGCTGCGCTGCGCCTTGAGGTAATAGTTGCTCAGGAACTCCTCACGGTTGTCCGCGACTTCGCGCAGCGCGATCAGCAGCGCACTCTGCTGCAGGTTCACGTTGTTGCGGATGGACCAGACGGCCTGCGGCAGAGGCGTGCTCGGCCGGTGCCACTGGCGGTCGACATTGCCGTTCACGATGTAGTTCGAGGCGTCGCGCGAGCCCTGCGTCTCATAGAACCGGCCGATCGAGTTGCGCATGTTCGCGACCCAGAACATGTAATTCGGCGCCCAGCCGTCGTAGAAGTCGAACGTGTATACGCCGGGCACGCCGTGCGCCGTCAGGTCCTTGACTTCCTTGAAGGCCAGCCGGTTCCACTCGCTGACGAGGATCGGGTCGATCCAGGCGTTGTACGGTCCGCGACCGGTCGACGTATAGAGGTACGTCGCCGACTCATGCAGGTCATGGAACACCGTCGGATTGTACTCGAGGAACGTCCGCACCACGTGCTCCGACAGCTTCAGCGACAGCGACATGCCGTCGCGGTTGTTGTCGTGTGCCACGTACTTCCCCCAGTACAGCGGCCGCGTGGGGTAGGTACCGTCCGGATCCTTGCGCGGCGCCATGTGGATGTCGACCACCTTCGCGCGGCCGTCCACTTCGATCACCGGTGTCACCAGCACGATCACATTGTCACGGATCGCACGGATGTGCTCCGACTCATCGACCGCCAGCCGGTACACAAGCTCCATCAGCATTTCCGGGGAGCCGGTCTCCGGCGCGTGGATCGCGCCCGTCGCCCAGTAGATCGGCTTTGCCTGCGGTATGAAGCGTGCCGCTTCCTCCTCCGTCGTGCGCCGCGGATCACCGAGCCGCGCGAGCATGTCCTTGTAGGTGTCGAGCTGCGCGATGGTCTGCTCGTCCGAGATCGCGACGAGGATCATCTCGCGGCCCTCTTCGCTCTGTCCCATGCTGAACACACGCACGCGCGGCGACGCCGCGGCCACCGCCCGCATGTATTCCGCAACGTCCTCCGGGTACGTGAGCTGCTCCGCCGCACCCGCGATATAGCCGTTCGCATCGAGCGGTGTCGGCACGGTGCTCGAGGCCGGCAGATGGTCGATCAGCGGTGTGAGGAAGAACGGTTCCGTGGTGAAGCGCCGGATCTGCGCCGTATACTCCTCGTCCACCGGCTGCTGCGCGAGCAGCACGTCCGCACTCGCGCACAGAACTGCGCACAGTGCAACGACTGCACGCGCCGACCGGCCGAAGCGGCGGTTCAGCATGGATGTCTCCTTGGTTCCGGATCTGTGGGATGCCCTACGATACGGCTGAAGTGCGCGCGCGAGCAAGCGGTCGGGGGATTCGGGAGCGGGATCGTGTTCGGGAGCGGGAACTGCAAACAAACTGCTTGCAGTCCCGAACACGCTACCGAACACGATCCCGCTCCCGCTCCCGATTCCGTTATCTGTTCCCCAGGTATCGGCGCGCCGCGACCAGCTCCGGTCGCGTCGGCTCACCCTCGCTCATCAGCTCGACGATCTCGCGGTAACGCGCCGTGGCGGTCGCCGTGTCACCGGCCTGCTCGGCCGCGCGGGCGGCGCCGAAGAGAGCCCGGGCGCGTCGCGGCTCGCGCTCCAGCGTGCGGTTGTACGCGGCGAGGGCATCCGCGGGCCGGCCCAGCTCGAGCAGGAGGTCGCCCTCGAGCTCGCGCGCGGGGAGCAGGGGACCGGGCGTCACCGGGTGCTTCTCGACGGTCTCCTCGAGGTCGGCGGCCTGGCGTGCAAGCTGGACGGCCGTGGCGTCGTCGCCGGAGGCATGTGCGACCCACGCCGCGGCCGCGAGCCGCTGTGCCTCCACGACGGTGGACCAGTATGCGTCGCCGGCGGTGTCGAGCTGAGCCTTCAGACGGGCCAGCTCATCGACTTCACTCCGGGCCGTTGCGGCGTTTCCGGTGCGCGCCGCGCCGATGGCGCGCGCGAAGCGCGTGACGGCCTGGACGAACGGCGTCGCGCCGACGGGTAGCGTCAGCTCGGCTGCGTCCGACCACGCGCCGCGCTCCAGCGCGAAGCGCGCGGGCATGGCCGTGAAGTTATAGCCGAGCAGGCCGCCGTAATAGCTGTCGTCGATCTGCACGACGCGCTCGACGACGCGGCGCGCATCGCCGTCGCGGCCCTGCTGGAGGTACGCGTACACCATGTAGTCGAGCGGATGCACGGCCGCATTGGAGTCGGGTTCCGCGCGCGCGGAGCGCATGTTCGTCTCGATCGACTCATCCCAGTATCCGAGCCGCGTGAAGATGTGGGATGGCATGTGCAGGGCGTGCGGGGCGGCGGGTGCGATGTCGGCGTATGCGAACGCCGCCTTTGTTGCGCGCTCCGCCAGCCGCGGCGAGTCATACGCGTGAATCAGATAGTGCGCGAGGCCCGGGTGTTCCGGATGCTCGTCGAAGAGCGGCTGCATGATGGCCGCGCCGCGCAGCTGCGCAGCAAACGTGCTGTCCGAGGGTGATGCGTTGGCGACGACCGTACGCGCATGGAAGATCGCTGCCTCCATGTCCTCCGGATGCGCATCGTGCAACGCCGCGAGCGCCTGCTCGAGCGATGCCATGCGCGCCATGTGGTCGCGCGTGCGGTAATCCGCGTAATAGGCAGCCACCGCGTCGATATACATCTGCTCACGGTGGGACGCGGCCCTCCCCAGCTCGAGCGCGCGGTCCGCTGCCGCGGCTCCCTCCTCCAGGGCAGCGGCCGACGGCGTCGCACGGGTCATGGGATTCCCCAGCATTGTCATCGCAACTCCCCAGTGCGCCATGGCGCACCCGGGCTCGGCCTCGATGATCGATGTGAACGCCGCCCGCGCCGATTCGAACCAGAACGAGTGGAGCATTGCGACCGCCCTCTCGAACTGCGGCCGCACGGCATCCGAACATGAGACGGGGAATTCCACCTTGCCGAGCTGCGCCGAGTCGCCCGCCGGATGGGGGTGATCCTGCGCTCGTGCGGGCAGGACAAGCATTGCTGCAGCCGTAGCAGTAACGAGTGTTGCGCGCGCGATGAGCGCGCCGTGGATGAGGCGTCGCATAACGACCTCCGGATGGGGACGGGCTGGAGGATTACAGGGGCAACGCGGGCCGCAGCTGTGGCCATGCGCAGGCGGCCCGAGCGAGCCACCACGATGATAACGCGTGCCCGCAGGAGGGCAAGGCCACGTCCGTTCCGGCGCGTGCCTTGCACCTGGTGCGGACAACCCTGTCACCATGGAGGAGCAGTATGGCCTCGACCTATCCGCTATCCGGCACGGATGCGACAGAGCTGCATCCTGTTGCGGTCGAAGACAACGAAAATGTGAACGTCGGCCGCGGTGAACGGCTCGTCTCCGTGCTCGGCGGCAGCGTGCTCGCCCTGTACGGCCTCAAACGCCACGATGCGCTCGGCCTCGCGGCCGCTGCGGCGGGAACGCTCCTCATCGAGCGCGGCGTTTCCGGACACTCGGTTGTGTACGATCGGATGAATCTCAGCACCGGTGGCGGGACGCTGCACGCGGGTGCGGCCGGCGTCGACGTGGAATCCGCGATCAGGGTCCGGCGCGCAGTCACGGTGATGCGGCCCCGGTCCGAATGCTATGCGGTGTGGCGGGACTTCACCCGGTTGCCGACGTTCATGGATTACCTCGAGAGTGTCGAGGTGCTGGATGGGACGCGCTCGCGCTGGCGTGCAAAGGCGCCGGCGGGGCGCACGGTCGAATGGGAGGCCGAGATCGTCAGCGACCTGCCGGACGACTCGATCGCGTGGGCGTCCGTGGACCCGTCGGACATCCCGAACCGCGGTCGCGTCGAGTTCCGCGATGCGCCCGGCGACCGCGGCACGGAAGTCCACGTGCAGCTCGAGTGGGATCCGCCCGGCGGTCGGCTCGCGAAGCTCATCGCAACGGTGTTCGGGACAGATCCGCAGCACGAGGTGAACAACGCCCTGCGACGGTTCCGCCAGATCATGGAGACTGGCACGGTCCCGACCGTCGAGGGCCAGTCGACGGGCCGCGGCCGGGGTGAGACCATCGAGCGGTTGCAGTAGCAGGGCGTGGCGCGGGCGGGCTGCGTCACACCATCTCGAGAGCGCTGCCATGCCGGTGATCGCTGCATCGGGATGCAGGCCGGCATGGCAGTATTCTCCTCCGCCGCGATTGCGCCGCGATTCCCGGCCGTCGCCTTCAGCGGGCGAGCATGGAGTCCCGCAGTGCCTTGAACTCCGCACCCGGCTTCCATTCCGGGAACGCGGCGCGCTGCGACACACGGTACCCGACCTGGAACATCAGCTGCGCATCATCCACCGCGCCGGTCAGATCCCAGTCCGGCTTCACTTCGTCACTCGGCTTGTGATAGTCGTCGGCCGTGTACTGATCGCGCTTCTGCTGACCGTACTCGGGCGCTTTCCCGACGAAGCTCGTGCCCGCGTCCGTATAGAGCGCAGGAACGCCCTGCTTGGCGAACTCGAAGTGGTCGGACCGATAATAGAATCCCTTCTCGGGCTCCGCGTCCGCAACGAGACGGCGGTTCTGAGTGGCGGCGGCTTCCTGGAGCACGTCGTCCAGCTCTGAATTGCCGAGGCCGATCACGACGATGTCATCCGTCCGCCCCCACTGGTTGACGCCGTCCATGTTGATGTTGGCCACCGTACTGGTCAGCGGGTAGAGCGGGTTCTCGGCGTAGTACTTGGCGCCCAGCAGGCCCCGCTCCTCCGCCGTCACCGCGAGGAACAGGATGGAGCGGGCGGGCGGCTCGGCCAGCCGTGTAAACGCCTCGGCGATCTCCAGCATGGCCGCGGTACCGGATGCGTTGTCGAGGGCGCCGTTGTAGATGTTGTCGCCCTCCATCGCTTCGTTCATCCCGAGATGGTCCCAGTGTGCAGTGTAGACGACGTACTCGTCGGGGCGCTCCGCGCCTTCCACTTTCGCGACCACGTTGCGGGACTGGATCTCGCGGATCTCGTTACGGATCGCGAAGCTGGCCTGCCCACCGAGATCGACCGGACGGAAGTCCTTCTGCAGCGCCTGGCGCTTCAGCTCGTCGAAATCATGGCCCATCTGCTGGAGAAACCCGCGTATGGCGGGCTCCGGCATCCAGGCCTGTACAGCGACACGGCTCATGTTGTTGTCCGGCGACTTGATGTCGAAGCTCTCCTGGCCCCAGCCGGCCGACAGGACCTCGAACGGGTAGCCTGCCGGTCCCGTCTCATGGACCACGATCGCCGCTGCCGCGCCCTTCTCCGCCGCAATCTCGTATTTGTACGTCCAGCGCCCGTAGTAGGTCATGGCACGGCCGCGGAACATGTTCTCATCCAGCTGCGTCGAATCGGTCGGGGAGGGGATCGGCGGATCGCTGACGAGCATCACGATCGTCTTCCCGGTCACATCCACGTCCTTGTAATCGTCCCAGCCGTATTCCGGGGCCACGACGCCATATCCGACGAACACCAGGTCGCTGTCGTCGACGGTGACCTCGGGCATGACGCGGCGGGTCTCGGCGATGAAATCCCGCGGGCCCTCCAGCTCGATGGTCCGGCCATCAATGCTCAGGCGGCCCTGCACGTCCGAGCGCAGGCCGACGAGCGGAACGTTCTGGACGAAGGTGCCGTCCGGGTTGCCGGGCGCCAGACCCATTCCGCGGAACTCGTTCTCCAGATACGCGACGGTCCGCTCCTCGCCCACCCCGCCCGGCGCACGGCCCTCCATGGAGTCGTCGGCCAGGATCGCGGTCCGCTGCAGGAGGTCTTCGGCCGTGATGCTCTCCATGGCCGGCTGCATCTGCTCGAGCGATACCGGCTCCTCGGGGGCGGCCTGTTCGTCGCCCGTATCGCAGCCCGCCGCCGCGATGCATGTGAGCGCGGCCGCCACCAATTTCGATCGCATCCTCATCAATGCCCCCTCCGGCTCGTTACATGATTTGCTGGACTCTCGTCAATCTGCCGTTCCCGACGGGGTTGCGCCACTTCGCGGTGATTGACGGCATTCCCACGGGCCCGTTAAACTTGTGGCCTCCCCTCCATTCTCATGCAGAAGGCCGGATGCGAAGCTGCAATCTGCTGCTGCTCCTGATGTTCGTGTCGACAGGGTGCGCCGAGGAGGCGCCTCCGAAGATCGGTGTCATCGTCAGCGCGGCGCCGGCACAGGCGGCCGATATCGCTGCCGCCGAGCTGGGTCCGGGACAGCTCGGGTACTTCGAGGCGTTGATTGCAGTGCCGGCGACTCCGGCGACGGATGCAGAGCAGGCCATCGAGCAGGCGTACGCCTTCGTCAACGATCCACGGGTCGTCGCCGTCGTGGGTCACGCCAACAGCGCATCCAGCCTCGCGGCCTCCCAGATCTACAACACCGCCGGCCTCGTCCAGATCGCACCGACGACTACGGCGCCCGTATACGGCGCGGCGGGACCGTTCAGCTTCCGACTGGTGCCGAGCGACTCGTTCCAGGCCCAGTACCTGTCGATGGTGCGGGAGCATCATTATCCGGACAGCCGCGTTGCGCTGGTGCATGTGAACGATGACTACGGACGCGGCCTGGTGCGCATGCTTCGCCCGCAGCTGGACAACATCGTGTTCGAAGGGATGTACGCCGACGGCGGGGACAGCGTGATGGTCACTCGCCTGCGTGATGGCATAGCGGCCAGTCAAGCTGACCTGCTGGTGTGGCTCGGCCGGCCCCGCACACTTGGTCTGCTCCTGCCACAGCTGCGCGAGATCGTGCCTGACCTCGCCGTCGTCTGCGCGGACGCCTGTGACACCGCCACCGTATACGACAACGCGGGCGGGCGCTATACCGGCCTCTTCTTCGTCCGATTCCTCGAACCCGGGGCCACCGACTCCGCTACCGTCTCGTTCCGCTCACGCTACCAGAAGCAGACGGGCGAAGTGGCCAGCGGTGAGGCACTGCTGACTTATGACGCCGTCCGGCTCGTGCGGGCAGCGCTGCTCGATGGAGCACGCACGCGCGAGGAGGTCAGGCAGTATCTGGTCTCGCTCGGGGCCGCGCGCCCCGCCTTCGTCGGCATTACCGGCAGCATAGAGTTCGACGGGTCGGGCGCATCGACCAGGCGTCCCTACAGACTCGCGGTCGTGCGCGCGGGTGGGGTCGAGCCGGCCGAGCACGCCATGGGCCGCTACAAGCAATGACATGCTGAGGCGCTACTCCGTCCGGCAGGTGATCATCGGCACGCTGGCAGGCGTCGGCCTGCTCGCGGTCGTCTCCATCGTGGCGCTCCTGGTCACGGCCGCTTCGATGCACCGTAACGTGGAACGTCAGTCCGAAAGACTGCTGGAGGATGAAGCAACGGGCGACCGTGTCGGCATCCTGGTTCAGAACCAGATCGCAGTCGCCGAACGCTACATGGAAACCGGTGATCCCGCGCTGATCAGGCAGTTCGGGGAGGAGGGTCTGGAGGTGTACGACCAGATCCGCATGTACCTGTTCCTCGATCTGGAGCCACAGGAGCGGCTGCTCGTCGAACGCATCCGGGAACGTCATCAGGCCATTGAGGTCGCTGCTCACAACGTCTTCGCGATGCGCGGAACTCCGGAAGCTGCCGCCGAGATTCCCGGGATGGCGGAGCTCCAGGATCAGCTCCGCTCGTTCCTCAATCTGCGGAGGGAACGGACGCACCGGCTGCTCGTGGAACAGCAGCGCGTCTGGAGCTGGCTCTACATCGCGTGTGGCGTCTTCATCGTGCTGTTCGTCGCGACGCTGTTCGCCGCGGCCGTCTTCCTGCGCCGCCGGCTTCTCGATCCGCTGCGCAGTCTGACCAAGGCCGCGCGACGTGTGGGTGCCGGGGACTTCGACGCGCGCGTCCGCGTGACCGGCAACGACGAGCTGGCTGACGTGGCGCAGAGCTTCAACCGGATGGCCGAGCGCCTCCAGCATGCGCGCCGCGCCGCGCGCGACGCCGAGCACCGGTTCCGTGACCTCGTCGAGGGTGTGAGCACCGTCGTCTGGGAGGGGGACGCCGAGACATTGCGCTGCACCTATGTGAGCCCGCAGGCCGAGCAGCTGCTGGGCTACAAGGTCAGTGAGTGGACAGCCGGCGACATCTGGCGAACGCTGATCCACCCTGAGGACTACACGGATGTCATCCGTGAGTGTGCGACGGCGACACTTGCCGGCCGCGATCACGTGCTGGAGTTCCGCGCCGTTCGCAGTGATGGCGAGGTTGTATGGCTGCGGGATTTCGTGCGCGTGCTGATCGACGCGAGCGGCCGGCCGAGCCGGCTGCGTGGCGTGCTGACGGATGTGACGCCCATGCGCGCCGCGAGTGACGCGCTCAGGTCCAGCGAGCAGCGTTACCACTCGCTGTTCGACCGCGTACCGGTCGGCCTCTACCGCACCACACCGGACGGTCGGATGATCGACGCGAACCCGGTGCTGGTGCAGCTGCTCGGGTATCCGTCGCGCGAAGCGCTGCTCGCTACGAATGCCTCGGACGCATACCTCGACACCGAAGAAAGGCGACGCTGGCAGGAGCTGCTGGATCGTGCCGACGACGTCGTCGAAGTCGATCGCCAGCACCGTCGCAGGGACGGCACCGTAGTCTGGCTGCGTGACACGGCACGGGCGGTCCGCAATGCGGAGACTGGAGCGGTCGAATACTACGAGGGTGCGCTCCAGGATGTGACGGAGCACGTCAGTGCCGAAGAAGTGGTACGCCGGAGTGAAGCGCGGTTCCGCTCACTCATCGAGAATGCGAGCGATGGCGTGCTCATCCTGTCGGCCGACGGACGGGTCACGTACCAGAGCCCCGCTGTCGAGCGTATCCTGGGGTACACGCCCGAGTCGATTCTCGGTACGTCGCCATTCGAGCTCGTGCATCCAGACGATCTCGAGAACGTCAGGCGATCGTTCATTGACGTCATGACGCCGGGCGGCCATGGCAAGTCGGTGGAGTTCCGCTGCCGGCACGCGAACGGTACGTACCGCATGCTGCACGTGCTCGGCTCGAATCTGCTCGATGATCCCGCCGTCGGCGGTGTGGTCGTGAACATGATCGACTCGACAGTGCATCGCAGCCTCGAGGAGCAGCTGCACCATTCTCAGCGGCTGGAAGCGGTCGGTCGGCTGGCCGGCGGTATTGCGCACGACTTCAACAACCTGCTGACCGCCATCCGCGGCTACACGGATCTGCTCGGTGACAGACTCAACGATGACTCGCGCGCTCATGCCGATGTCACGGAGATCCGCCGCGCGGTCGATCGCGCTGCGCGTCTGACGCGGCAGCTGCTGGCGTTCAGCCGCAGGCAGGTCGTGCGGCCGCGCGCCACCGAGATGGGCGGCATCATCGTGGAGTTGCAGCAGATGCTGCGCCGGCTGATCCCCGAAGAGATTCCGCTCACTACGAGGATCACACGCGATGCATGGGTGTTCGCGGACCCCGGCCAGATCGAGCAGGTCGTCGTGAACCTGGTCGTGAACGCGCGCGACGCCGCGCCGCGCACGGGCATCAATATCGGCGTCGATCTGGTGAACCTGCCCGCTGACGATCCGACCGCCACCGGCGTCGCACCGGGTCCGAACGTGTGCCTGACGATTGCCGATGACGGTGCGGGCATCGATCCCGAGATCCTGCCGCACATCTTCGAGCCGTTCTTCACAACGAAGGAGCTGGGTCAGGGGACCGGTCTCGGCCTGGCTACCGTGTACGGAATTGTGCAGGATGCGGGCGGTCAGATCCTGGTGGAGAGCAGTCCGGAGACCGGCACGACGATGCGTGTCTACCTGCCGCGCATCGAGCGTCCTGACCGGGAGACGCCGCAGATCCAAGCCCGCATACTGGAGCCGGAGCAGGGCACGGAGATGGTGCTGCTCGTGGAAGATGAGCCCGCCGTACGGTCACTCGCCGAGAGGGTCCTGATGCGTCAGGGCTACCACGTGCTTGCTGCGGGCAGTGGTGTGGAGGCGCTCGAGCTGGTCAGGGACAATTACGGCCAGATCGACCTGCTGGTGACCGATGTCGTGATGCCCGAGATGGGCGGTATCGAGCTCGCCAGACATCTTCTCGAGCTTCGCCCCGAGCTGCGTGTCCTCTTCATCTCCGGGTATGCTGCGGATGGCGTGCCCACGACCGATGCCGGCGGACGTCAGCTCTACTTCCTCGAGAAGCCGTTCTCGCCCGCGCGCTTCGCCGAATACGTGCGGCAGGTCCTCGACGCCGACGCGGTCCCCGCCTGAGCCAGCGTCTTCACATCCACAACCGACGCGGCCCGGCGGGTCCCACAGCCGAGGCGGCCCGGCGGGTCCCACAAACCGAGCGGCCCGGCGCGTGCCACAACCGAGGCGGCCCGGGTCCCACAACCGAGGCGGCCCGGCGGGTCCCACAAACCGAGCGGCCCGGCGGGTGCCACAACCGAGGCGGCCCGGGTCCCA
>DATHVW010000105.1:0-32242 GCA_035461085.1 Longimicrobiales bacterium
CCAGAACCACAGGAACGGAACCAGGAACACGAAGCCGATCAGCCCCGCCAGCAGACGGTGCAGGTATTCCCAGAAGAAAATGAACTTGAACTCGGCGAGCGACATGCCCGTCCGCCAGTCGTAGTCCGGGAAATGCTTGTACGCATCGAACGCCGTCTGCCACTGCGCATCCGTCAGCGGCGGTATCACGCCGAAGAGCGGATCCCAGCTCACGATCGAGAGTCCCGACAACGTCAGCCGCGTGATTCCCCCAACCACCAGCACGGCGGACGTGAGCGCGGCAATGCTCCACAGCCAGGCCCGGATGGGACGACGTCGCTCCTCCGGAATCCGGAGTCGCCAGTCCGTGAGCCCGGGAGCAGCGGGGATGGCCGAGATGGTGGTCATGGGTCGTTCGTCAGGCTGGTCGCGGTGTGATGATCGCAACGAAGCGGAGCGATTCCGTGCCCGCATCGATCGCATGCGTCTCGTTCGGCTCGAACACGGCAATCTGTCCGGCTTCCAGTCGCGACGCGGACTCCGCACCACGGAAAACGCCCGAGCCCTCCGTCACGTGAATCGTGACAGTGGAAGTACTGCGATGCTCGGCCACGCGCTGGCCGGGCAGCAGGTGAAAGCCGACGACGCGCGCATCGGCGCTGTCGTACAGCACGGCGCTCGCAGGGCGATCCGCGCGTGTGGCCGGCCCGTCCGTGAGCACCGTCACGCTGCCTGCCCGATCGCCTGCATCAGCTCGTTCTCGAGTGCCACGGGATCCGCGCCATCTCGTACGGCCGCCTCCAACACCGGGGCCGCGCCACCGCAGCACGCGTCGATGCCGTAGCGGTTGAAGATCTCGACAGTCGCCGGATAGCGGCGAATGGCTTCGTTCACAGTCATCTGCATCACCGCAGCAGCGTTGCTCATCATCTTCTCCGTCATGGGATATACGATGGTGGTTTCCAGGTCCGTCATCCAGTATTGCGCGTCACGTCGAATGCATTGCGTGTTCGTTCACGCCATCGGCCCGGTATGCAGGACCGGCCGTCCGCGGGGCGTACGCACGGGCGCCAGCGTCTGCCAGAGATTGCCGATGAACAGGAACGCTCCGGTCGCGCTCGCCACTGCGCCGAAGCCGAGCGCCACAGTGCCGGCGTCCCACGCTGACGGCCGCAGCAGCCAGCCGCCCACCAGGCTCGCCAGACCCACGTTCGCCACCCAGAGGTGCACGATGGCCACTCTCCGACTGCGTAGCGGCGTTCCGGTAAAGCGCGGGATCACGTGGTACGCCACGCCGAAGATCATCATGCTCACGAACCCGAGCAGGTTCGCGTGCACGTGCGCCGGTCGATAGAGAACGGCCTGCGGCGAGAGTGCCATCCACAGGCCCAGCAGGACGCCGCCTCCGAGCCACAGCAGACTCGACCGAATGAAGTTCCTGACGAACGGTTCCATGGCCCTTCCCTGGGGGTGCCTGATCGAGAGTTCACACCAGGCGTCGTATTTACGACCTGAAGGTATGAAATAGGGCGGCCAGGGACCGTCGGGTGTCGGAGGATTCTGTTGTGGTGGAACGGTCGGGTTCGTGTCGGGAAATCCCCTACACGCATTAACAAGAACTTCTTCTTGACAATAGATCGATGGTCCGCGAAACTGGCACCATGAGAGGACGCATGGAGCGAGAGGACCCAGCGGAGCAGTTCGGCCCGAGGGCGGACGAGGCAGACCCGCGTGGTGAAGCGGTCAGTGCGCCCGGTCTGAGCGGCAGCCGGCGCATGCTGCTGAACACGCTGAAGCGCGAGGGAAGCGCCACGATTCCGGTGCTGGCGGAGGGCGCGGGACTGAACGTGGAGACGGTGCGTCACCACCTGGAGGCGCTGGCAGGCCAGGGGCTGGTGGAGCGGCAGGGGACGCGGCGGTCGGGGCCGGGGCGCCCGGAAGTCGTCTATGGTCTGACGGATGACGCGGAGGCGCTCTTCCCGCGGCGCGAGGGTGAGATTCTGCGTGGCCTGGTGGAGCATCTGCTGGCGCGCGGCCACGAGGGGCTGCTGAAGGAATTCTTCGACGCCTATATCGACGAGCGACGCGAGGCCGCCCTCGCGCGCGTATCACATCTGGAAGGGGCGGCGCGCGCGGAGGAAGCAGCGCGCGTGCTGTCGGAGCTTGGATTCATGGCGCTGGCGCAGGAAGGTGCGGAGAGCGCGGAGCTTCGTCTCTGTCACTGCCCACTGCGGGAGGTGGTGGAAGTGACGCGGATCCCCTGCCGTGCCGAGCTCGGCTTCATCCGCGAGCTGATGGGCGAGGGTCTGACGCGGCTGAGCTACATCCCGGCGGGTGATGCCTCGTGCACATACCGCCGCGGAGCCGCCTGATGTCGATGGCAGCGGCGCGCATGGTTGCGGACGGGACCACACCGGCCCCGGCGGGCGGCGTCGCCGCGGGAGGAGCTGCCGGGGCGGCGCGCGTGCCGGTTCCCGGGAGCGCGTCGGCGAATGCGCCGCCGTTCATCCTGCCCGGCGAGCATTTCACGGCGGCGCTGGTGTTTCTGCTGTTCGGCGTGGCAGGCGTGGTCGTCATCTCCGGGGACCTGACGGCCGGGGCGTATCTGTCGCCGCGGGTGGCGGGGGTTACACACCTGTTCACGCTGGGCTGGATCACGACGTCGATCATGGGGGCGCTGTACCAGTTCCTGCCGGTGGCGCTGGGTCACCCCATCCGCTCAGTGCGTCTCGCGCACGTGAGCTTTGCGCTGTACGTGCCGGGGCTGGCCGCGTTCGTCACCGGGCTCGTGTTGTTGAAGGCCGTCGTGATGCTCGCTGGCGCGGCGACATTCGGCACCGGGATCCTGCTGTTCGCGGGCAACCTGGCGGCGACGCTGCACGTCTCGAAGCGACGCGACGTCACGTGGTGGGCGCTCGCGTGTGCCGCATTCTTCCTCGTCATCACGCTGATCCTCGGGCTCGCACTCGCCGGCAACCTGCGGTGGGGGTACCTGGGAGCCGGACGGGTTTCGGCGATGGGCGTGCACCTTCATGTGGCGCTCGCGGGGTGGGTGCTGCTCGTGATGATCGGTGTGGGCCACCGGCTGCTGCCGATGTTCCTGCTCAGTCATGGCGCCGGCGACCGGTTCGCGAAGGCGGCGGTAGCACTGATCGCAGCCGGAGCGGGCGTGCTCGCGTTCCTGCATCACGCCCCGCGCGCCGTGAGCTACTGGCTGCCGGCGATCCTGATCGCGGCCGGCTGTATTTCATTCCTGTTTCAGGCACGCGCCTTCTATGCGCGACGTCATCGCCCGGTGCTGGATCCCGGGATGCGTCTCGCGGCCGCAGCGCTCTCGATCCTGGGCGTGGCCGTGGCGCTGGCGGCGCCCGTGATCCTGTCACAGGCGACGGCACGCACCGCAACGACGTACGTGCTCACGATCCTTCTCGGCATCAGCCTCTTCGTCGCTGCGCACTACTACAAGATCGTGCCGTTCCTCGTGTGGTACCACCGGTTCGGACCGGTGGCAGGGAAACAGAAAGTACCGCGCGTGAATGAGCTGTATTCAGCGCAGCTGGCCACAGCGGCCGTAGTGGCGCTCGCGGCCGGCGCGGCAGGCCTGATCATCTCCGTGGCGACGGGGCAGGCGGCAGCGGCGCGTGCGGCAGCGCTGGTGCTGGCCGGTGGGGTCGCCATCGAGGCAGCCCAGATGGTGAAGCTGTGGAGGACACGACCATGATGGAATCGAACGACACGGGCGCAGCATCAGGCGAGGGTGTCACCGAGGCCGCCGTGACCGACGCACTGAGTACGGTCATCGATCCGGAGATCGGCCTCGACATCATGACGCTGGGACTCGTGTACGACGTGAACATATGCGACAGCGCGGTAACGGTGACATACACGCTGACGACGCCCGGCTGTCCGATGGAGGGTCACATCACCGGTGCGATTCTCGACGCCGTGGGAGCGGTGCCTGGCGTGGGCGCGGTGCACCCGCACCTGGTGTGGGATCCGAAGTGGAGCCCGGAGATGATCCGGGAGGGCGCATGGTGATCGCGCGGACGGATCGCGTATCGACGGTGATCGGTCGTGATGAATCACTGATCGATGTCTTCGTATCGCTGTCACCCGCATTCGAGCGACTGCGCTCGCCGGGCATGCGGAAGGTCATGGCTCGGCTGGTGACGGTCGAGCAGGCTGCGCGCATGGCGGGAATCGATGCGGACGAGCTGGTATCACGACTGAACGGACATGACGCAGCGGCCGATGCTGCTGCACAGGCGACGGAGGCGGGTAACGTGATGTCGATGGACACGGGATCGAGACCGGCTGCGCTCGCGGCAATCGATGACGAGCGGATCGTAGTGCTCGATGTACGCGATGAGCTCCGCGCGGGACGGGAGCCCTTCAGTCTGATCATGGGAGCACTGCGCAGTGTGCCCGAAGGCGGCGCGCTGGTGATACGGGCCATCTTCGAGCCGGTGCCGCTGTACGCGGTGATGAAGCGGCAGGGCCTGGAGCACTGGACCGAGGAGCTCGCCGCAGACGACTGGCGTGTTTCGTTCTATCCGCCGGCTGCAGACGGCGTTGCGAAGGAGGCAACTCCCGCGGCTTCGACGGCGCCGGCTCCGCCAACGGACGCCGCGGATCCGGAAGGCGACGTCATCGTGCTGGACGTCCGCGGCATGGAGCCGCCGGAACCGATGATGCGCACGCTGGCGGCGCTCGAGCAGCTGCCCGCCGGTGCCACACTGCTGCAGATCAATGTTCGCGTGCCGCAGTTCCTCCTGCCCATGCTGGAGGAGCGCGGCTTCACATATCACGTGCGGGAGCAGGAGCCGGACCTCGTGCGTGTCTTCATCCGGCACAGCCATCAATAGAGGAGAGCATCATGAGCGATACACAGCGAGTCCTGGATGTCCGGGTCATCCCGCCCCGGGAGAAGCATCCGGCGATCTTTCAGACGTTCACGGCACTGTCGCCCGGTGAGGCATTCGTGCTGGTGAACGATCACGACCCGAAGCCGCTGCGCTACCAGTTCGAGCATCAGCACGCCGGCCAGTTCGGCTGGGAGTACCTGGAACAGGGGCCGTCCGTGTGGCGCGTGCAGATCTCGAGGACGGCGGCCTGATGCGCCTCGGGCTGAGCTCTGCGGCAGCACCTGCGGCAGGCGCGGAGGACCTCGTGACTGCGTGTGCAGCACGAGGGCTCACCGCGCTCGAACTTCGTGCCGGGGATGGCCATGGCATTGAAACCGGCGACCATGTGTCGGCACGCGCCGCAGACCTGCTTGCGCGGGCGGCCGAAGCGAGTATCGACATCGCCGGCTATCGTGCAGCCGACTCGCGGGATGCTGCGTCGCTGGCGCGGCTTTCACAGGCGCTGTGCACAGCGATCATCGTCGCGGACGAGTGCGACACCGCGGAGCGCATCCATCGTGCGCGACGAATCATCGACGCGGGTGGACGGGCACTGGTCGCTGCATCAGGCGCGCCGCCCTCATGGCATGCCGCGCTGGCCGCGTCCGGCCTCGACTACGCGTGGGAGGTGGATGTGGCCGGCGGCGATGTCTCGGAAGCGGCTGAGCCGGTGCTGCGGCAACCCGGCCTGCGATACATCCGGTTCATCGGCGGCGGGCCCGAGGCATCGCTGCAGGAAGGGCGCGGCATCGGCACATTGATGGGCAGTCTGGCGCTGGCTGCATATGATGGTCCGGTGATACTCACCCCGAGCTCGACGCGCTACCGCGTGGCATGGGAGACGTGGCTCGGCCGGCGGGGCGGCTGGGGCTGCGGCAGCAAAGCGTCCGCCCCGGACCTGGTTCACCTCCCCGTGCGGACAGTAACCTGAGGAGTGACAATGAACACGCAGATCCACCTGGACGTGCGACCGGTCGAGCCGAAGGACCGCTTCGAGAAGATCATGGGTGCATACGAGTCGCTGGGAATCGGCGACGCCATGGAGCTGGTCGTGGATCACGATCCGGAATGCATGTATTACACGCTGCTCGCGACGCGCGGCGATGACGCGTTCTCGTTCGAGTACCTGGAGAAGGGACCCGAGAGGTGGCGCGTGATCGTGGGCCGGCGCACAGCGGCACCGGAGATGCTCTGATGCCTTCCATACAGCGTCCGCTCTCCGGCGATGTGATGGTGTTTCGTCTCGATCAGGAACGCGAGCGCACCGCGGACCCCGAGACACTGCAGAAGCACGGGCGGTGCGCGCGTACGCTGCTGAAGGATGGTCCGCTGCGCGTCACACTGGTCGTGCTGGGACCGGGCGGCCGACTGGCGGAGCACAGCGCGGACGGTCCGATCACCGTGCAGCCGCTCGCGGGAGTGATCCGCTTCACCGCACAGGGAGACACGACGGAGCTTCGTCAAGGCGAGCTGCTCGCGGCGGGCGGCGGCGTGCCGCACATGGTGACCTCCGAGGAGGGTGCTGCGTTTCTGCTGACGGTCGCACAACCGGGCATACCGGCAAGTGCGCAGGGACACGAATAGCCGGTGTATACGCTCGTCCGCCGCTTCATCAAGACAGGCGTCCTGTTCCTCTTTTCCGGCCTTGCGCTGGGCGGCTGGCTGCTCGTTCGGCGGGAGCTGTTCGACATCTGGCCTCACCCCCACCTCGTGTCCGCCCATGCTCATGCCGTGCTCGTGGGCTTCGTGATGTTCCTGATCTTCGGAGTCGCACTGTGGTTGTTCCCGCGCGCACCGAAGGACGACGAGCGCTATTCACCCGGCCGCATCGAGGCCGCGTACTGGATCCTCGCGCTGTGCACGGGATCGCGGTTCATCGCGGAAGCGTCGCGCGCATGGTCGGAGGCAGCGTTCCTGCCGTGGGTGGTCGTGCTCGGCGGCCTGGGCCAGATCGCCGGTGCCGCGCTGTACTTCTGGGCGATGTGGACGCGCATCCGTCCGGTCGGCAGTCACTTGAGGGAAGCGCAGGGCGAGCGGTTCTGACGCGCACCGACACGAGCCGTGAGCAGGGGTAATGCCGTGACAGGAGGGGTGACAGGATGAGCGAGGCGTGGCTCGAAGGACCGCTCGAAGGATTCCCTGCCCTGCTCATGCCGGTAGCGCATTCGCTCGTGCAGGCAAAGCGCGACCTGCGCGCGGCGGCGGCAGCGCTGACGGACAGCGAGCTATGGCAGCGGCCGGGCGGCGCGGCGTCGATCGGCTTTCACCTGGTTCACATAGCCGGAAGCGCAGACCGGCTGTTCACGTATGCACAGGGCAATGCGCTGAGCGATGAACAGCTCGCTGCGCTTGCCGGGGAGCGGAACCCGGAGGACAGCGGGGCGTCGGCCCGGGACCTGCTCGATCGCGTGGACCGCACCCTCGACCGGGTGCTGGACGGAGTGAAGCACACGAGTGAGGGAGAGCTGACAGCTGTGCGCTACGTGGGCCGTGGGCGCGTGCCCAGCACGCTCATCGGTCTGCTGTTCCACATTGCCGAGCATACGCAGCGGCACACCGGTCAGGTCGTCACGACCGCCAGGATCGTGAGGGGCGGCGCGACGTAGTTCGCGCTTGGGCGTCGAGCCAGCGCGTGATGACCCGTTACTGACGCTCCCGGACGTGTCGTTTTCAGCCGGCAATGTCACGACCGGCATTCTCGGCGAACAGAACCACGCGCTCGAGCAGTGCGGAAATGGTCATCGGCCCGATCCCGCCGGGCACGGGACATATGGCCGCCAGGTGATCGATTCCACCGGAAAGGTCGATGTCGCCGCGACCTCCCGGATTGAAGTAACCGACGTCGATCGCGACCGCACCGGGCGCGATGCTCGTCGCCTGCACGAGCCCCGGCGTCGCGGCCGAAACGACCACCAGCTCCGCCGCTCGCACATGCATGTCGAGGTCCGGTGCCGCGGGGTCGATCAGATCTCCCATGTCCGCACCGCGGCGCACAAGCGCCGCGTGCAGCATCCGTGAGAACGGATGGTCATCTGCAATCACGATCCCGCGCCGCCCCTCAATCGAGACGTCGTAGTCCTCGAGCAGCAGCAGCGCTGCCGACACCGTGACGGGCGGCAGGTCCTCCGTTCCGTTCATGTATCGCGCCGTACGCACCGGCGTCATGATGTCCACGTCGAGCTCGACCGGCACCACGTCCGCCAGCGCATCGCCGTCGATCGCGTCCGGAAATGGAAACTGGAGGAAAATGCCGTCGAACGGACGTGAGGCCATGAGACTGCGCAGGCGGGCGATTGCATCCCCCGTCTGCGTGCGCGGCGGAACGATGAGCGGCGTGAGATCCACGCCGGCCTCGACCCCCATGCGCTGTTTGCGACTCACGTGCGGTGCGTGTCCCTGCTCGTCGCTGAACGCGAAGAGGACGAACGAGGGAGCGTAGCCGCGCCTGGTGCGGACGGCGGCCGCACGCTCTGCGATCATGGGTTGACGGCGGCGGGCGAGCCCCGCGCCATCGAGAATCAATGCAGTCATCGAAACCATGACACCGCGGCTGACATCAGCGGCCGGCAGTGAGCTTCAGGCCGGCGATGCCAACGACGATCAGCGCGATGCAGAACAGTCGTGCGGCCGTGGCGGGTTCGCGGAACAGCACGATTCCCAGGATCGCCGTGCCCACCGTGCCTATCCCCGTCCACACGGCGTACGCGGTCCCGAGAGGCAGAGACCGCACGGCGAGGCCGAGCAGGCCCATGCTGACGATGATGGCACCGGCCGTCGCAATCGAGGGCCCGATGCGGGTGAAGCCGTCCGTGTACTTGAGACCGGCGGCCCACGCGATCTCGAAGAGACCTGCAGCGATCAGGATAAGCCACGCCATCTTGCATCAGCGGAAAGCGGGGTCGTCCCCGTGACTGGGAGCCGGATGAGAGTGGTCTCTCATTCGGAGGATGACGCGCAACGTACGGACGGCAGGGGTGCAGGGGCAACGCCGCCCGGACTCAGTGAACTTCGATCCATCCCACCATTGACGGATGGATCGCACAGACATACTGCGCTTCACCGGCGCGGTCGATGACATGTGTCCAGCGCGCCTGCGCGGCGATCGATCCCGAGTCCCATCCAGCATCCCCGGCTGTCGCCGTGTGCGGAACCGCATCGCGGTTCACCCATACGATCGTGTCACCGACCGCAACACGCAGCGTGTCCGGCTCGAACAGGAAGTGCGTGATCTCAACCACGTGCCGGGCCGGCCGGCGCTCCGTCCTGCATGCCGACTGCACCAGCACTGCGCACACCGCCGCCACCATCAGCGGCCGCAGCCGGTGCGACGGCCCGCGGTCTCCCATCGCGCACCGGCGCACCGGCGACATGTCACCTCCCCAGCGACTGCTGCAGCGATTCCGCATGCCGCAGATGTGCCTCGAACGCCGGCCGCACTCCTGTCAGCGTCTCCTTCAGCTCCGCATTCGTCGCGTTCGGGACGAGCAGGTTGTCCAGCGCATCCAGCACCGTGCGATGGTACGCCACCTCGTTGGCGATGTACGAACGGTCGAACTCGGCGCCCGATGCGTTCAGCAGCATCTCGCGCGTTTCAGCCGCCGACGCCTCGAGTGACCGGCTCACATCGTTCGGCTGCGGCGTCACGCCCAGGCGGCCCACCAGCTCACCCGCGCTCCGGTTCACCGCCGTGTGATCCCGGATCATCGTTTCCGCGAACTCTCGCACCCGCTCGTCCGTCGCCCGCTCGCGCGCAATCTCGCCATACCCCACGTCTATCGCGTTCGCCGCCACGACGATCGCGGCTATCTCCGCATCGCTCAGCGACGCAGCCGCCGGTGCCGGCGTCTCCGCAGCCTCCGCAGCGTCTCCAGGCTCCACGTCCGCATCGGGCGCGCTGCAGCTCGTTCCCACGAAAACCGTCAGAGCCGCCACGATCGTACCCATCTTCCCTGCCCTCGTCATGTCCGCCTCACCGTTCGGGTTCGGGCCACCGCGCTGGGGCGGCCGTGAGCTAATCCTACGGACGTTTGATTAGTTAGTCAAGTACTATCTTGACATACTGGTCAAAGGCCGGCGGTTCACGCTATCTTGGTGCGCGGAGGTATCCAAATGGCGCGATCGGACTGGCGGGACCGGATCCTGGAGAGCACGCGCGGCCGGGTGCTGGCGCTGCTGCGGCGGTCGGAGCGGACGGTGAGCGACCTGGCGGCGGAGCTGGAGCTGACGCCGAACGCGGTGCGACTGCACCTGTCGGCGCTGGAGCGGGACGGCCTCGTGGAGGAGCACGGCCGGCGCCGGGAGTGGACGGGGAAGCCAGCGGTGGTATACCGCACGACGGCGGAGGCGGAAACGCTGTACCCGAAGGCGTACGGCCTGGTGCTGGCGGAGCTGCTGGGTGTGCTCGAAGAGCGTCAGGCCAAAGGGTCGGTGGAGCGTCTGTTGCGGGAGGCCGGCGCGCGTCTGGGTGCAGCGGCGGCTGGAGGGGGCGCGGACCTGCGACAGCGCGCGGAGCATGCGGCGGCCGTGCTGACCGGGCTGGGCGGCCTGGCGGAGGTTCACGAGGACGGGGCGGACCTGCTGATCCAGGGGTTCAGCTGCCCGCTGGCGGACCTCACGGTCGAGCACCCGCTGGCATGTCGCCTGGCGGAATCGCTGGTCACGGAGCTGGTCGGTATGCGGGCGAGGGAATGTTGCGAGCGGGGTGAGCGGCCGCGCTGCGCGTTCCGGATTGCGGCAGCGTGAGCGGCGGCGCAGATTCAGCCGGCCACTCTCCCCCCGGTTCAGGAGCCGCTGATGGCACTCGGCAAGGAATTCAAGGAATTCGCTGTCAAGGGCAATGTCGTGGACATGGCCGTCGGTATCATCATCGGCGGCGCGTTCGGTACGATCGTGAAGTCGCTCGTTGATGACATGCTCATGCCGCCGGTGGGCCTGCTGCTGGGCGGTGTCGATTTCAAGGATCTGTTCGCGGTGCTGCGGGCGGGAGACCCCGGGCCGCCGTATGTAACCATCGCGGACGCGCAGGCGGCGGGAGCGGTGACGGTGAATTATGGTCAGTTCATCAACAACATCATCGCGTTCCTGATCGTCGCGTTCGCCGTGTTCATGCTGGTGAAGGCAATCAACAGGCTGCGTCGCGAGGAGCAGGTGGAGCCGAAGTCGCCGACGGACAAGTCCTGCCCGTTCTGCGCAACGACGATCCCGATCCAGGCGACGCGCTGCCCGAACTGCACATCGGCGCTCGACGCCGTTGCAGCCTGAGCGTTCCGGATCATTCGGCCACGCGACACCGCCGGTGACGAGCCGGCGGTTCTCTTCCCGCCCCTGACCAGAGCGGCGGCACCTCCCGCCCATGCCAACACCGTGCCGTCCCCGGGGACGGAATCGTCACGAAGGCACTCACGAACCCGGCGCCATGGAGCAGATCGTGCAGATCGTTGCCGGCGCGGCGAAGGGCACTACATTGCCCGGCCGGACGACAATCGATCATGGGAGCTACAGAGGGATGGAACGATCAGCCAGCGTGAAGACCCCGACCGCACAGACGAGCCCCGGCCGCAGACAGGCAACCCGGTCACGACGCGAGAAGGTACCCGTCATCATCGTCGAGCAGCACGATGACTTCGCGCGCATCATCGCGAACCGTGTCGCGGAGATCATCCGCGAGAAGACGGCGCGCGGTGAGCGTCCTGTGCTGGGGCTGGCGACGGGGAGCACACCGATCGAGGTGTACCGGGAGCTGATCCGGATGCATCGCGAGGAAGGGCTGGACTTCTCGAACGTGGTGACGTTCAACCTCGATGAATATTACCCCATGGAGCCGGACAGCATCCACAGCTTCCGCCGGTTCATGGATGAGAACCTGTTCGACGGCATCAACATCGATCCCGCGAACATCAACTTCCCGCGCGGCAACGTGCCGCGTGATGAAGTGGAAGAGGAGTGCGCGCAGTACGAGGAAGCGATTCGCGAGGCCGGCGGCATCGACCTGCAGATCCTCGGTATCGGCAAGACCGGGCACGTCGGCTTCAACGAGCCGGGCTCCGGTTTCGAGAGCCGGACGAGAGTGATTGCGCTCGACACGCTGACGCGCCGCGACGCAGCGCCGGACTTCTTCGGTGAGGAGAACGTACCGATCGAGGCGATCACCATGGGTGTCGCGACGATCCTGGACGCGAAGGAGATCGCGCTGCTCGCGACGGGCGAGCACAAGGCCGCCATCATCAAGCGTGCGGTCGAGGGTCCCATCTCACCGGATGTCGCAGCGACCTACCTGCAGGAGCATCCGCACGCGACGTTCTATCTCGATGAAGCGGCTGCGGCCGAGCTGACGCGGGTGAAGACGCCGTGGGTGGTCGGCGAGGTGACGTGGACGCGCGACCTCGAGATCCGCGCACTGATCTGGCTGAGCGAAGTCACCGGCAAGTCGGTGCTGAAGCTCGATGCGCTCGACTATCGTGAGCACCATCTCAGCTCGCTGCTCGCACGGTATGGCACGCCCGGCCCGCTGAACGGCGAGGTCTTCAATGCGCTGCTCTCCAAGATCCGCGGCAAGAGCCGTCTGCCGTCGCGCAAGCGGGTCATTGTGTTCAGCCCGCATCCCGATGACGACGTCATCTCGATGGGCGGGATCCTGAACAAGCTGCATCAGAATGAGAACGACATCATCGTCGCGTATCAGACGTCGGGCAACATCGCGGTCTTCGATCACGAGGTGCGTCGCTACCTCGATTTTCTGCGGCGGTTCGGCCGCGACTTCGACGTGGACGGCTCACCGGCAGCGCAGCTCGTCGAGGAGACGGAGCAATGGATGCGCTCGCGGCAGCCCGGCGAGGTCGATACACCGGCGGTGCAGAAGGTGAAGAAGTCGATCCGCGAGGCGGAGGCAGTGTCGGGCATCGAGACATTCGGCATGAAGCGGGAACAGGCGCGGTTCCTGAATCTGCCGTTCTATCAGACCGGGAAGGTGAAGAAAGATCCGATCGGACCGGCCGACGTGAAGATCACGCTGGACCTGCTGGAGGAGCACCGGCCGGAGTATGTGTTCGTGGCGGGTGACCTTTCGGATCCGCACGGAACGCATCGCATGTGTCTGCAGGCGGTGCATCAGGCGCTCGAGCAGTACAGCGGGGCTCAGCCGGAGGTGTGGTACTACCGCGGTGCCTGGCAGGAGTGGTCGATCGCGGAAGCGGACGTACTGGTGCCAATGTCGGAGGATGAGCTGCGCATGAAGATCCTGGCGATCTTCAAGCACCAGAGTCAGAAGGACCGCGCGCCGTTCCCCGGTCACGACGACCGCGAGTTCTGGCAGCGGGTGGAGGAACGCAACCGCTCGACGGCGGGCTGGCTCGACCGCCTCGGGCTGCCGGAGTACTTCGCGATGGAGAGCTATGTCGTGCGCAAGGGTGGCGAGCCACTCGCGCAGCGCACGCTCTCCACTGCGGAGCTGGCGTCTCCGCCGCGGCGTCGCGAAACGGACCGGGACGCCTGAAGACGGTCTCTTTTTCTGCCGGCTGCCACGAGGCGCCGCGTTCCCCCGGGAGCGCGGCGCTTTTCGTTTCGTTGTCTGCTTCTTGCAGCATCCCGATACGCCAGCACTGCGAACAGAGCCTGGAGGCAGCACGATGAACAGAGGAGAGACACTCGTACTCGGAATGGCGCTTGGAGCCGGCCTGACCTGGCTGCTGGACCCGGATCGTGGCACGCGCCGGCGAGCGCTCGTGCGCGATCAGCTCGTCCACGCCGGGCATGAGCTGGAGGAAACCGCGCGCTCGACTGCCCGTCACGCGCGCAACAGGGCGCGGGGCCTGGCCCACGAGGCAAAGGCCGGATTGCTGGAGCGTGAGGTCGATGATCGCGTTCTCGAAGAGCGCGTGCGCAGCGAGCTGGGTCGCGGTCTGTCCGACGACGCTCAGCTCGACGTGGCCGCGGATCACGGTCGCGTCATACTGTCGGGCGTCGTGGCGGCGGACGAGATCCAGCACGTGGTGAGGAGGGCGCGGTCTGTACGCGGCGTGGAGTCCGTCGATAACCGGCTGGAAGTACAGACAGCCTCGGAGTAGGAAAGCTCGCGGTCGGACTCGAACCGACGACCTGCTGATTACAAATCAGCTGCTCTACCAGCTGAGCTACGCGAGCGAAACATATGCGCCCGGACGGACAGCGCCGGCAGAATCTCGCGATACCCGACCGGGCGCGTCAAGGTCGGGCCACAGGCACGAAACTCTCAACTCTACAGGCGGCGGACGGCGCGGCCCACCGGGCGGATTCGGCGCCGTCGCCGCAGAACCGTATCACTGACAGCAGTTTAGAGCGCAGCGATGGAAATGCTGCCCGGGCCGGGTGTCGCAGCAGGAGTGTTGCGGCCGCGCCGACCCCGTCGCAGCGGACCGACAGCAGTGACAATCCGCCGCGGGACCCATGCCCGCAGATCCGGCAGGAGCCGGGGTCTTCCCTGACCAGGGTGCCCGGCGGCGGCGACGTCAGGCTGCTGCGAAACGTTGGCCGAGCGTTTCGTAGCGACTGGCGTGCGCCGCCGCCGGCCAGGTCAGAGCTTCTTCCAGCGCGCCCCCTGGGGCGTATCCTCCACCACGATACCCTTCGCCGCCAGCTCATCGCGGATGCGGTCGGACTCGGCGAAGTCACGTCTGCGGCGCGCTTCATGGCGCTGAGCGACGAGCGACTCCACCCACAGCGCCATATCCTCTGCGACATCAGCACGCTCCGCGCGTGCGATCTCGAGTATGCCGAGAACGCGGTCCATGCGGGCGAGTGCGGCGCGTGCCGCGTCCGTTGCTGACCGGGCGGTCGGCATGTCGCGATCCAGCTCCGCGTTGCACTCGCGCACGAAGTTGAAGACGACGGCGAGCGCATTGGGCGTGTTCATGTCGTCGTCCATCGCGGACTCGAAATCGCGCAGCGCGTTCTCGGATATCTCGTGCAGCCTGGACAGCGGTGCATCGGCCGCGGTCGGCGTATCGGTCAGACGCTGCTCGAAGTCGAGCAGCCGCTGTATGGCGGTGCGCGCGGTATCGAGGCCGTCGAACGCGAAGTTCAGCTCCTTGCGGTACTGCGCGCTGATCAGGAGATAGCGGATCGCGGAAGCGGTGTGGCCCTTGTCGAGCAGCTGTCCGATCGTGAAGTCGTTGCCTTTCGACTTCGACATTTTCTCGCCATTGACGAGCAGGTGCTTCACGTGCAGCCAGTAGCGCACGAACGTCTCGCCGGTCGCACCCTCCGACTGCGCGATCTCGTCCTCGTGGTGCGGGAAGATCAGGTCCTCGCCGCCGGTATGGATGTCGAATGTGGTGCCGAGCGCGGCCATGCTCATGGCCGAGCACTCGATGTGCCATCCGGGACGGCCCTGACCCCAGGGTGTATCCCATGCGGCGCCGACCTCACGATCGACCTCCTTCACGCTCTTCCACAGCGCGAAGTCGCGCGCATCGGCCTTCTCATACTCATCGGCATCGATGCCGCCGGCGCGCGTGGCAAGGCCGGCGCCTGCGCGAATCGTCTGCGCCTCGATCCGCGCGAGCCGGCCGTATTGCGGAAAGGATGAGATGTCGAAATAGACCGAGCCATCGGCAGCGCGATAGGCATGGCCGCGCTCGACGAGGCGACCGATGATATCCACCATCTCGGCAATGTGCTGTGTGGCGCGCGGATAGACGTCGGCGGGCATCACGGCCAGTGTGCTGAGGTCCGCGAAGAACGCATCGATCATCGGTCCGGTCACGGCGCCGATCGCGACGCCCTTCCCCGCCGCCTCGTTGATGATCTTGTCCTCGACATCAGTCAGGTTCATGACGAACGTGACGTCAAACCCCTTCCACTCGAGGTAGCGGTGGAGGACGTCGTTGAAGACGAATGTCCTGAAGTTGCCGATGTGCGGAGGCCGGTATACCGTCGGACCGCAGGCGTACACGCCGACGCGCGGCGGCGCGAGCGGCGCGAAATCCTCGAGCCGGCGTGTCAACGTGTTGTGCAGGCGGAGCGGCATGTCGGCTCTCAGGTGATGTCGCTGTCGACGGCGGCCCGCAGCGCCGGCATCTGGCCGTCGCCCCAGTACATGGTCGTATGCGGGAACGGTATCTCGATACCTTCGTGGTCGAAGCGCTTCTTGATGCGGCGGCGCAGCTCGCGGGCGACATCCCACTGCTTCAGCGGCAACGTCTTGGCGCTCACCCGTATGACGACGGCGGAATCGCCGAGGCTCTCGACGCCCGGCACCTGTGGCTCCTCCAGGAGCAGGGCGCCCCATTCGGGATCGGCGTGGAACTCCCGGACCAGATCGCGCAGCACGTCGATGACGCGATCGACATCCTCCCTGTAGGCGACGCCGATGTTCAGCACTGCCCGCGACCACGATTTGGTCAGGTTGCTGACGCGTGTGATCTCGCCGTTCGGGATGATGTGAACGACGCCCTCGACGTCGCGGAGGACCGTAGTACGCAGCGTGATCTTCTCGACGGCGCCCGATACATCGGACACGCGCACGACATCGCCGATGCCGAACTGTCCTTCCATGAGCATGAACGTGCCGCTGATGACATCCTTGACGAGCGACTGCGCGCCGAAGGAGAACGCGAGGCCCAGGATACCGAAGGACGCGAGGATGGGGGCGATGTTGTCGAGGAGGATATCGAGAATCGTGAGCGTCACGACAATGAAGATGGCGACGAGCGCGACATTGCCGAGCAGGCTGGCGAGCGTCTGTGCGCGCTGCTCGCGCAGGCGCCGCACGAGAGGATCCTCCTCCTCTATCTCGCGCTGGAGCAGGCGGCGGATGAGTATGGTGATGATGCGGTAGGCGACCATCGCGATGACGATGACGATCCCAATCTTCAGGATCGTCTCCCACTGCAGCGCCTCGCGCCAGTCGAACCGTGGAGCTGTCTGTGCAGCCGAGTCCGGCAGCTGGATCATCGCATCAGGCGAATCTCGGTGATGCGCCAGGCGTCGCCCTCACGGACGAACGCGACGAAGAGAGTGGCGCGCTCCGGGATGGTGGTGCCGCGCGCGCGGGTTGTCCAGGTTATTTCGCCGAACGCGCGCGCCGGGTCACCGCCGATCGTGCGGCTCACCTTCGGCGCGGCCGAGATGCTCTCGCGGTCATCGAACACGCGACGCAGCACGGCGGCCGCCTGGCGCGCGCCGAGCGGACCGACCGTGCTCCCGTCCACGTCGAGCGAGATGCCGCCGTCCGCGGCCAGGCGGGACACTGCTGCAGCATCACCCTTGTGCCAGGAGGAGGCCACGCGCTGAAGCGCCGGCCTGAGGTCCTGCGCGAGGACGGGGCGCGCGGCAAGCACGCCCAACGCCAGAGCGAGCAGGAGCGCGCGCCGCCATGAACGCGACATCACGGCGCCACCTGGGGCACGGCATCCAGCTCGGCGCGGATGGCGCGCACCACACTCAGCGGGTCAGAGGCGGCCAGGACGGGCCTGCCGATGACGAGGTAGTCGGAGCCTGCGCGAGCGGCTTCGGCCGGAGTGGCGGTGCGCACCTGGTCGCCCAGGCCGTCGCCGGCCGGGCGTATGCCGGGCGTGACGACGATGAGATCCGCACCGTGGCGGCGCTTCAGCGACTCGACCTCGAGCGGCGACGTGACCACGCCATGGAGTCCCGCATCGACGGCCAGGTTCGTGAGACGAGCGACCTCATCGCGAACGGAGATGATCTCCTTGTTCCAGACCTGCTCCACATCGACGGCCGTAAACGACGTCAGGATGGTCACGCCGAGCAGACGCGGACCGTCGTCGCCGACCACGTCGCGCGCCGCGCGCATCATGGCCTCGCCGCCCGACGCGTGGAGCGTGATCAGCTCGACATCCAGCTGCGCGGCGGATTCCACGGCGTTGGCGACCGTGCTCGGGATATCGTGGTACTTCAGATCCAGGAATACACGGCGGCCGCGGTCGCGCAGTCCGGCGATGAAGTCCGGACCGGCGCGTGTGAAGAGCGGCGAGCCGACCTTGTAGAAGCCCACGCTCTCGCCCAGGCGATCGACGAGGTCGAAGGCCTGTTCGGCGGAAGGCAGATCGAGTGCGACGATGATCTCGGACATAAATTCGCGCGGCCGCTATGCGAGCAGGCCGCTTCCCACGAGCTCCGTTACGCTGCCAATCCCATGGGCGGTACCCCACCCTGTCAGGCTACTGAGTACACGCTCTGCGGCGCGAGGGTCCGCAAAACTGGCGGTCCCGATCTGCACGAGATTCGCGCCAGCGAGCAGATACTGTACTGCGTCCTCGGCGGTTCGGATACCACCGACGCCGATGAGGGGCACGGCCACGCGCTGGCGGGCCCGCGCAACGGCGTGGATCCCGATCGGAAGCAGGGCCGGCCCGCTCACACCGCCGCTGCCCGCGCCGAGCACCGGCCGGCGCGTTTCCGTGTCGAAAAGCAGGCCGGGCATGGTGTTGACGAGGGTGAGCGCGTCGGCCCCCTCGGCCACGCAGATCTCCGCCATGCGACCGACATCGGGCACGTTGGGCGCGAGCTTGACGGACATGGGCCGCTTCGTCGCGCGCCGGGCCGCCGCCACCGCCTCGGCGAGCAGGTCCTCCCGCGTGGCGATGATCGCGCCGCCCTCCTTCACGTTCGGACACGACACATTGAGCTCATAGCCGTGGAAGCCGGCGGCGTCATCGAGGAACCGGATGATCTCGCCGTACTCGGCGGCCGAACGACCCGCGATGTTGATGAGCACCCGCGCCCGCGCGAGCCGGCGCGCCAGCCATGGCAGCTTCTCGTTCCTGACGACGGCAGGGCCGGGATTGGCGAGACCGACGGAGTTGATCATGCCGCCGGTGAACTCCGCGACGCGCGGTGCGGGGTTTCCCGGTCGCACGTCCGCGGTCACCGCCTTGATCACCAGCCCACCGAGCTGATCGATATCGAAGAAGCCATCGAGCTCCGCCCCGTAGCCACACGTGCCGCTGGCCAGGAGCACCGGGTTCTGGAAGTCGATGCCGAAGACGGTCTGCGCCAGGTTCATGTCAGCGCCGCACGAGGTCGGGTGCGACGAGCGTGCGTGCCATGACGCCGTGACGCGATGCGGCGGTTTCCCGCGCTGCGGGCATGGCCGCGGCAGCGGCCGGGCGCGGCTGTTTGGTGGTGTCAGGGCGCGATGTCGTATCGCGGCCGACCGGGCGCGAGTCGGCTGCGCCCGTCGTGTCGCGCAGAAGCACGGTGTCTGCGCCGAGCACGAACCGGACGCGCGCCGTGTCGCCACGCAGGCACGCGGTGCGCGTGCTGTCCGCCCGTATGCCCGACACGCTGAGCGAGTCGATCAGCACCCCGCATGCGATGCGCACGCTGTCATTGCGTGCCGCCGTGCGCGTGCTGTCGAGCACGGTCAGCGCGCGGCCGACCACCGCGTCGCGCCGGATCGCGTCCGCGAGAGCATCAGCGCGCAGACCGCTGATGCCGAATGCGAGACGTTCCTCGGCACGGTCGATCTCCGCCGCGACGTAGCTGCCGCCGCGCGCCGCGCTGACGTAGGGGTTGTCGCGGAGGGTTTGCAGAGCGGCATCGGTCTCCGCGTCCGGTCCGATCTGGTGTGCGGCGAGAGCCGCTTTTCCGGCCCAGACACTCCCTGATCGGGCTGCCGCGAACTCGAGAAATATGCGGCGCGCCAGATGCGGTGCAGCGAGCTCATCGCGCAGCAGCTCCGCCGCGGCGAACAGGGAGAGGGAGGCGGCCGGATCCTGTCCGTTGACCAGCAGGATCTCAGCTGCACGCACGCGTCGCATCAGGTCGAGCGCGGCACGATCGTCATACGCGGGCAGCAGCAGGGCCCGGATCTCCTCGAGCTCCTCGGTCCTCTCGGCATGCGCGAGCCGGATTTGGGCGGCCAGCAGCCGCGCGCGACTGCCGACGCCGAGATTGACCGCGTTACCGACCTGCATGGCGAGCTCGAGCGCGTCGTCGGGACGTCCGGCCCGTGCGGCGAGCGACGCGCGCGTCAGCCGGAGTGCGTCACGCATGTTCACCGGCCAGTCGGCATGCTCGAACGGCGCGGAGCCCTGGAACGCGACCGACGGGGACCACTCGGTGCCCATGACTTGCAGGAGCGAATCGAGCGCGGCCACACTGCCTGCCTCGGGCGGGGTGTGGGCCAGGTGCTGCATGAACTCGAAAGCGCGCGCAGAATCACGGTACTGGAGCGCCTGCCGCACGCCCTCGAGGGCGGCATCATGTGCGATGTGCCGGTTGGTAAGGGCTGCGGTGAGGTCCGGCCAGCCGGCGTCACTCCTGCCCGCGTGGAATGCGGCGCGCGCGCGCCACAGCCGCGCGAAAGCGCCGTCGTCGCTGCGGGCGTCGAGCGCTGCAGCCGCGGTGTCCAGGTGCACGACTGCGGATGCGGCATTGTCCAGCGCGAACAGCGCCGCGCCGAGGTACGCGTGCGCGACCGATCGCATGGCTTCCTCACGCGACTGGCCGAGGAGTCGCTGCATGGCGCCCGCCGCGAGATCGTGCTCGCCCAGCGCGAAGCGCGCGCGGCCGAGCAGCAGCAGAGCGTCATCGGCCCAGCGGCCATCGGGATACTTGCGGTAGCTGACCGCGGCGCGATCGATCGCCGAGCGATACTCGCGCACAGCCGTCGCGCGGTCGCCCGTTCGATTCGCGCGCTCCGCCGTCGCGAAGCTGCGGTTCGCGTTGTACAGCGAGTTGAAATAGCCGCAGCCGCCGAGCAGGAGCAGCCCGGCGAGGAGGAAGGTGCGGGGGCCCGTCACCGGCCGGACTCCCACAGGTGCTCGTTGCGGGCGAAGAACTCGTCTACACTGTCGGCAATGCCCCACGCCAGCTTCTGCTGGAACGACTGGGTGCCGAGCAGGCGGGCATCGTCGCGGTTCGACAGGAAGCCGGTCTCGATCAGCACCGCCGGCATGACCGTGCCCACGAGAACGACGAATCCTGCGCGCTTCACACCGCGGTTCGGACCGGGATGGAAGTCGCCCATCCTCTGCTGCACGACGGACGCGAGGTCATGCGATGCGCGCATCAGGAAGTCGCTGCGCAGCGTGCTCAGGATCTGGTCCAGACCGGCGTCGGGCGCCGAGGGCCCGTGCTCGTCGAAACGGATGGACTCGTTCTCCATCTCCGCAACGCGCCGTTCGTCGTCCGTCCGGGCATCGGAGAGAAAGAACGTCTCGAATCCGCGCGCGGAGGCGGGCGGCGCCGAGTTGGCGTGGATGGACAGGAACACCGCGACAGGACGATCGCCCTTCCATTCGTTGGCGAGCTTCGGCCTGTCGTACAGTGATATGTATTCGTCCTTCGTCCGGGTGAGATGCACCTCGTAACCGCGCTCCTCCAGGACCGCCGCGAGCCGCTGCGACACCAGCAGGGTCACATCCTTTTCACGAAGCCCGTTCGTCCCGATCTTGCCGGGGTCGCGGCCGCCGTGACCCGGATCGATGACCACCACGCGCGGCGAGCGTGCGCGCGGCGCCGGTTCGTCACGACGCGGCGCCGGTTTCTCGCGTTCCGGCGCAGCCGCGCTGCGTGTCGAGGCGGCGGGGGCCGCACTGGCGACCGTGCTGATGGACCCGCCGCCCACCGTCAGCAGAACCCCGCCGCGGTACTGGAACCGGTCCGGGAACGTGACCGGCAGCCACTGAATGAAGAACTGTTCGGGCAGCCAGATCGCGCCGTCGCGCTCGTGCGTCGCGAACGCGAGCTGATGCACACTCGTGCCGGCGCGGAAGAACGGCGACGTGTTCCAGAAATGGAGAGTGTCGGCGCCGAGCACAGCGAGCGTTCCGCCGGGCCCGGCCGACACGCGGAACCCGAGCGACTCCAGAGATGCGGCCGGGAACGCCGTCGTGCCTTCGATCTCGACGCCGCGAATCACTTCGCCGGCCACGCCGATGCGGAGGAAGGGCTGCTGCGCGGCCGCGTCCCGCGGAACGGCGAAAACGGTCGCCGCGGCAAGCATCAGCGCGGCGCCCGTCAGGTGCCTGCGCGGCACGATCCCGGCCGCGCGGCACATGGCGGCGGCGCGGCGGCGCAGACGCTCAGCCACGGCGGATCGCCCGCTGCATCTCGCGTTCGGCATCGCGCTTCTTGAGGTCCTCGCGCTTGTCGAACCGCTTCTTGCCGCGACCGAGCGCCAGGGCAACCTTGACGTATCCATCCTTCAGATACAACTCCAGCGGAACCAGCGTGAATCCCTCCTGCTGCGTCGCACCGATGAGCTTGCGGATCTCGCGGCGGTTCAGCAGCAGCTTCCTCGGCCGGGTGGAATCGACGTTCCAGAGGCTGGCAGGGCCGTACGGGCTGATGTGCATGTCGTACAGGAACGCTTCATTGCCATCGACGCGCGCGAAGGACTCGGCCAGGCTGACCTTGCCGGCACGAATGCTCTTCACCTCCGGTCCGACCAGGACGATACCCGCCTCGAAGGTGTCGATGATGTGATACTCGTGGAGGGCCTTCTTGTTGCGCGCGACGGTCTTCTTCGACATGGGCGAAAGCTAATAGCGGGAACGGGATGGGGACAGGTAGGGGCGGCCCGCCGCTCAGCCGAGGCGTTCCTTCTGCCGGCGCCGGATCCGCTGGAGGGAAGCGACCTGCCCGACCTCGCCGCCCAGGATGAACGCCAGTGCCATGTAGTAGACGTAGATCACGACGATCGCGATGAAGCCGAGGGCACCATAC
The DNA here is from genome assembly GCA_035461085.1 of Longimicrobiales bacterium. Lineage (GTDB taxonomy): Bacteria > Gemmatimonadota > Gemmatimonadetes > Longimicrobiales > RSA9 > SH-MAG3. Next base: position 22,554 of record DATHVW010000105.1, read on the forward strand.
GTCGATGCGTAGTTGGCGTTGCGGAAATAGAACGCGAAGCCGGACTTCATCAGCTCGAACAGCACCGCCGTGAACGTCGCGGAGATGAGCGCCGTACGCCAGTGAATCCGGCGCGCCGGCAGGTAGCGGTAGATGAGCACGAACATGAACCAGATCGTCAGGAACGCGAGCGCCTGTCCGATCAGGCTCTGGAGCAGGGACCCGCGCTGGTCGCCGAGATGGAGGAAGGCGATGCCGGCCTCCGTGACCTGGCCGAGGCCGAGCGTGATCGTGATGTTGATGGCGAGCAGGGTACCGGCGACGAACACCATCTGGAGATCGAAGAACTTGCCGGCAATGATGCCGCGGTCCTGCTGGATGTCGAAGATCTCGCGCAGCGCCGTGCGCAGTGTGCCCACGAGGCGCGTGGCCAGCCAGGCGAAGATGATCGTACCGATCGTGAACAGGCCGGTGGACTTGGCGATGATCTCGTTGAGCGTCTCACTCATGTACTCGACGAAATCGCCGCTCACCGGCGGCAGCACCTGGAGCAGGTACTGGACGACCGGGTCGGCGGGTGAGGCGCCCTCCTGGGCCTGGAGGAAGAAGCCGGCGACACCGACCGCGGCCAGCGCGAGCGGCACGATGGCGACGAGCACGTTGAACGCGATCGCGCCGCCCATGAAGAAGATCTGGTCCTGCTCCGCCTTCTTGTAGACACGGCGGAGGAAGTCACCGGAGGCGGCGCGGGCGCGGTCCGGCTTCGACCGCGCGCGCACGGAATTGCGCGGCGGTGGATCGGTGACGCCGGCTTCACTCACGGCGGTTCGGGGCTGCCGCTCCTCAGGCGTCGAACTCGGACTCCGGCCCCGCCGGCGGGGGCGCCGCGTCGATCGAGCTCTCGATGATGCCGCTCCGGGTGGTCGTTGTCCCGCCCTGCCGCGCTGCGTCGATGCCGCCGCGTACGCCGGCGCGGACTTCCTGCACCCTCGTCTCCATCTCACGACGCGTCTCGCGCGCGGCGCGACGGCCTGCTTCGAACGCGTCACGCGCAGCTTCGACCCGGCCCTCGACCTCGCCGCGTACGCCGCCGATCGTCTCGTTCACGGTGTCGGTCACGCCACGCACCGCATCCTCGGCCCGGTCGCGGATGCGCAGGGCGCCCGCGCGGATCTCGTCGCGTGTCTCGCGGCCGGAGCGCGGCGCGAGCAGCAGTGCGGCGCCGGCGCCGAGCAGGGCGCCGAGAACCAGCGAGCCGAATCCACCGGAACGGCGCTCAATGACGATGTAGGGCAGATCGTCGTGGTCGGCCATGTCGTCTCCTCATGCAAAGGCGGCCATGCGGCCGCCGAGTGATCGGGGCGTGGTCGCGGTCAACCGGCCGCGACCGTCTCCGTCATGAACTTCTGCAGCTTTTCCTTCAGCAATTTCTGGGTCACCCCGAGAATGCGAGCCGTTTTCCGATGGTCGCCGGAGGTGAACGCGAACGTCTTCAGCATGAGCTGGCGCTCCGTGTCCTCGAGCGATGTACCGATCGGGATGTGCACTTCCTGCTCATCGAACGCCATGTGGCGCGGGATGAGGTCGGCGACCTGGATAGTGTCCGTCCTGGCCAGGATCACCGCGCGCTCGATCGAGTTCTTCAGCTCGCGCACGTTGCCCGGCCAGCGGTACGTCTCGATGTACTCGATCGCGCCATCGCTGAAGCCCGCGATCTCCTTGTCCTGCTCCTTGGAGAACCGCCGCAGGAACTCCTCGGCAAGCAGCCGGACATCCCCCTCGCGGTCACGCAGCGGCGGCAGGTACACCGGAATCACCGCCAGGCGGTGGTACAGGTCATCGCGCAATTTTCCGTCGCGCAGTGCCTCTTCGATGTTCTTGTTCGTCGCAGCCACCACCCGGATGTCGACCTGCACTTCCTTCTTCCCGCCCAGGCGCCGGAACGCGCGCTGCTCCAGTGCGCGCAGGAACTTCACCTGGATGTCCGGCTCCATCTCGGCGACCTCGTCGAGGAACAGCGTGCCGCCGTCCGCCTGCTCGAACGCACCCGGCTTCTCGTTGATGGCGCCCGTGAATGCGCCCTTCTCGTGGCCGAACAGCTCGTTCTCGAGGATCTCGCGCGGGAACGCGCCGCAGTTCAGAGCCACGAAGGGCCCCTTCGCGCGCGTGGACTTGTTGTGCAGCGCGCGTGCGACGAGCTCCTTGCCCGTGCCGCTCTCGCCCACGATCAGAACGCTTGCGCTGGACGGCGCGACGGCCTCGATGATGTTGTAGATCCGCACCATCACCTCGGACTGGCCGAACATGTCGCCGTACTTGCTGAGGCTCTCGAGCCGCTTCTGCAGCTCGCGGTTCGCGGTCTTCACCTGATACTTGTCGAGCGCCTTCGGGATCAGCGCCTTGAGCCGCTCGACGTCGAGCGGCTTCGTCAGGTAGTCGTACGCGCCGTGCCGCATCGCCTCCACGGCGCTCGCGACCGTGCCCTTGCCGGTGATGATGATGATCTCGCTCTCGATGCCGGACTCGCGCATCTGCGCGAACAGCTCGAGACCGTCCATCTTCGGCATCTTCAGGTCGGCGAGAACGAGACCGAACTCACCGGCTGAGACCTTTTCCCACGCCTTCCGGCCGTCCGTCGCCGTATCGACGTCGTAGCCTTCTTCCGTGAGCAACATCTGCAGGCCTTCGGCAATGTGCCGCTCATCGTCGGCGATGAGAACCCTGGGCAAAGCCATATATTATTGTCTTTTCTATGTTTGTGCCGGGGCCGCCCCCGCGGCCGCATGTCCAGTTTACCCCGCTCCCCGAGCCAGGGTCAAGGCGACGCGCTCCCGTCAGCCGGTCCGGACCCGCGGCAGCCGTATGCTGACACCCTCGTCCTGTGCTTCCAGCACGGCCCCGGAGGAATCCAGCAGCGCGGCGGCGATGGCAAGGGATCGCTCGAATTCGGCGTCCGCAGGCTGCGCCCGGGTCGATTCCGGGTCGCGCACCGCACTGATCCTTACGGTCAGGTCCGCGCCATCGCCCTCGCAGAAAACGCGCAGCGTGCCGCCGTTCTCCCCCAGACGCTCATGGACTGCGGTGAGCAGGTTCAGCATCGCGAACTTGAACATGTCGCGACGGAGCGGAACGTAGACCGCCGGGTCGCATTCGATGCTCAGCGTGTTTCGGGCGAGGCGGGCGCGCGCCTCGATGAGCGGCATGAGCTCGTCGAAGACCTGATCGAGCGCGAAGCTGTCGGCCTCCTCACGTTCGGGCCGCAGCAACTGAAGCAGGCGGTCGATCATGAGATGGAGGCGCCGGGCCTCGTGCTCGATCACGGAGGCACGGTCGAGGGCACCGTCCGCATCGCTTCGGGCGACACGAACCTTGAGCACCTCGAGGTTGATGATGATCGAGTTCAGCGGGTTCTTGATCTCGTGGGCCAGGTCATCGGCCAGACGACTCACGAGATCGAAGCGATTGGCCCGGAACTGCTCTTCGTTGACCGGCGTCAGCTCTGAATCCACAGTCTTCCCTGTTCACACATCCCGACGCGAACGCATGCCGGGGATGCAGGAAGCATTCCCCGCTCGTCACACCGGATCGAGGGCGCACTCACGTGCGACCACCGCCTGATATGCGTCGTGAAGCTCGCGGGCGGTGCCGCCGGCGGGCAGCGACCTGCCGTCCAGCTCGAGGAAAGGTACGACGCCGACGGACGTCATGGTGGCGAAGATCTCATCCGCGTGGTCGAGCTCGGAGCGATCGAAGAGGCCCTCGCGCACCCGCAGCCCCAGGCCGGGCGCCAGCTGCAGCAGGGTGGTCCGCGTGATTCCGGCGAGCACGCCGGCCTCGAGCGCGGGCGTGCACAGCGTCGTGCCGCGGCGCCAGAACACGTTCCAGGTGGGACCCTCGCACACGTGTGCGTGATCGGTCAGCAGCAGTGCGTCATCGACGCCGGCATCCGCGGCCTCATGACGGGCGAGCAGTGCGTACGTGCGGCCGACAGCCTTGATCTGCGCCGGTATGGACGCCGTCGACGGACGCCGCGTGCGCGCCGTGATGATGCGCCAGCCGGCACGCGCGGCCTCGGCACGTGCCGTGTCGGGCGGCCGCGCCGTGATCAGCAGCACGGGATCGCGCACGCCGCGGGTGAGCGTCATGCGGATGTTCGCATCGCGCAGCGCATTGGCGTCCACCACGGCGCGGACGAGGCGGTCGATCTCATCCGCGGCCGGTGCGGCAATGCGCAGCGCAGCCGCGCTCGCGCTGAAACGGTCCAGGTGGTCGCGCAGGCGGAAGAACCCGCCGTCGTGCAGGAGCGCGGTCTCGAACACTGCGTCGCCGAAAAGGAAGCCGCGATCGTGGATCGATATCGCGGCCTTCTCCTCCGGCACCAGAGCGCCATTGACGGATACGATCATTTCAGCACTCTCTGCGAGCCGCCTTCCTCCAGGCGCTGCGACTCGAAGCCCGCGCGGCCCATGAGCCCGTAGGTCAGTTGCTTGCCGAGCTCGACACCGGGCTGATCGAGCGGGTCCACGTCATACAGGACGCCCGCGTAAACCGTGGCGATCTGCAGCATCATGAGCAGCTGGCCGAGTGCGTGCGCATCGATGCGCGGCAGCTCGATCGTCATGTTCATGCGACCACGGCTCGCGAGTGCCGCCGCGGTCGCCTGTCGTTCCGCGTCGAGCAGCTCGCCGAGCGTACGCCCGCCGAGGTACGACAGCTCGGACACATCGCCATACACCTCCGGGATCGCGACGTCGAGCGCAGTCTCGCGCACCGTCAGGAACGTGACGGTCTTGTCGAACGGCCCCTCGATGTAGAGCTGGACCTGCGAGTGCTGGTCCGTCGCGCCGAGCGCCTTCACCGGAGTCGGTCCGCGGAACACCTCGGCGCCGCCAAGATCGTGCTGCTTGCCGAGTGACTCCGCCCACAGCTGGCGGAACCAGTCTGCGATCGAGTACAGCCGGTCGGTGTAGGCCATCATCACGTGAACGGGCGCGGCCCGCTCGGTGTGCGCGAGATACTGCAGCGCCGCGAACATGCCGGCGGGATTCGCCGTCATGTGATCGGTGCGGCAGCGCTCGTCCATGTCGGCGGCGCCGGCGAGCAGGCCCTCGATATCGATACCGGCGAGCGCCGCGGGCAGGAGGCCGACGGCGGACAGTACGCTGAAGCGGCCGCCCACGTCGGGCGGGACGGGCAGCGTGGCAATGCCCTCGTCATCGGCGATGCGGCGCAGCACGCCGCGTTCGGGATCGGTCGTGAAGATGAGGTGGCTGCGGTAGTGATCGTCGTCGAGCGCAGCACGCAGTCGCTCACGCACGATCATGAACTGCGCCATCGTCTCGGCCGTCGTGCCCGACTTGCTGATGACGTTGTAGAGCGTGGTGCGCGGATCGAGGCGGTCGAGCAGTGGACCGATCGTGGACGGATCCACGTTGTCGAGGATGTACAGGCGCGGGAAATACTCGCGCGCGTCATCGTCGAGCTCGTTCCAGTGCGGTTTGAGCAGCGCGTTCTGCAGAGCGATCGTGCCGAGCGCCGAGCCGCCGATTCCGAGGACCACGATCGTGTCGTACGCCTGACCGAGGCCGTCAGCGAAGCTGCGGATCTGCTCGACGATCGTCTTCTCGTACGGGAGCGCGAAGAAGCCGAGCTGTCCGGCACTCCGGCGGCGCTCGACGTCGGCATGTGCGTCGCGGAACCGTGCAGCAATGCTCTCGAGCTGATCCTCAGTGATGCCGCGCCCGCCAGTCGCCGGCGCAAGCATGCGGCCGTAATCCAGGCTGATCCTGTCGCTCATCGTAGTCCGTTCATTCGGGTATGTCGACGACGAGGCCGTCCCAGGCCGGCTCGACGCCGTGCGGCAGCGTACTCGCGAGAGTCTCGTGCCGCAGACGATGGGTCATGTGGATGAGGAACGTGCGCTCGGCGCCGATCTCATGTGCCGCAGCCACTGCTTCCTCCACGTTGAAGTGCGTCGGGTGCGGGTTGCCCGCCCACAGCGCGTTCAGCACCAGCACGCGTACGCCCGTCAGCGCGGCACGGGCCGCGGGCGGGATCACCTTCGCGTCCGTGATGTAACCGAGAGGCCCGGTGCGAAACCCGAACACGCTGGTATCGCCATGCGGGACGCGCAGCGGGGTCATGTCGAAACCCGCGACGCTCACCGGCCCGTCCGGATCGAAATCGTGCATCCGAATCTCGGGCTTGGTGGTGCCGGCCGGCGGGCGATAGTCGTCGTCGAAGATGTAGCGGAACTTGGTGCGCAGCGACGCCGCGGTGACGGGATCGGCGTACGCGGGCAGGCTCTGTCTGAGTCGTGCGGAGAACACGCGCAGATCATCGATGCCGTGCGTGTGATCGGCGTGGTCGTGCGTGAACCATACCGCGTCGATGCGAGACACGCCCGCACCGAGCAGCTGCAGCCGCAGCTCGGGCGGCGTATCGATGAGGATCCGGCGCGTGCCATCATCGCTCTCCAGCAGCGCGGCGTGGCGCGTGCGCCGGTCGCGCGGGTCGGCGGACGTGCACACCTCGCACCCGCAGCCGATCACCGGGACACCGAAGGAAGTCCCGGTCCCCAGAAAGCGCAGCTTCAAAGCTCCTCGATCCTCAGCATATTCGTGGTGCCGCGCACGTGGAACGGAATGCCGGCGGTGACGACGACACGCTGGCCCGGTTTGGCGATGCGGCGGCTCAGCAGGTGCTCGCGTGCGGCCGCGAGCATGTTCTCGTAGCTGACCTCCGTCGTGCACATGACCGGCTCCACGCCCCAGACGAGTGCCAGCTGTCGCCACGTCCTGGCCTGGTCGGTCACTCCCAGGATGGGGACGGGCGGACGGTAGCTCGACACCAGTCGGGTGGTGCCGCCGGTCGTCGTGAATGTGACCACGGCCGGCGCACCGAGCAGCCGCACCGCCTCCACGGTGGCGGCGGCGATCGCATGCTCGGTCGGCGTGGCGCCGAGGCGCAGCCGGTGCAGCATGGGCACGTCGTACTTCGGCCCTTCCTCGAAGGCGCTCGTGCGCTCGATCTCGCCCGCGATCCGGACCATCGCCTCGACGGCGAGGAACGGATACTTCCCCGCCGCCGTCTCGCCGGACAGCATGACGGCGTCCGTGCCGTCGAACAGTGCATTCGCGACGTCGCTCGCCTCGGCACGTGTCGGCCGCGGATTCTCGATCATGGACTCCAGCATCTGCGTCGCCGTGATGACCGGCCGGCCGTGCAGGTTAGCGAGCTGGATGATGCGCTTCTGCGCAATCGGCACCTGCTCGAACGGGAGCTCAACACCGAGGTCGCCGCGCGCGACCATGACCGCATCCGTGAGCGCCAGGATCGGCTCGATGTTCTCGAGGGCCGTGTCCTTCTCGATCTTCGCGACGATCAGCGTGTGGTTCGGCAGTCGCTCGCGCAGCCGCCTCAGGTCATCGGGCGACTGCACGAACGAGAGACCTATGTAATCGACGTCCTGCGACAGTGCGAACTCGAGGTCCTCGATGTCCTTCTCGGTGAGGGCGGGCGCGCTCACGCGCACGCCCGGCAGGTTCATGCCCTTGTGATCCTTGAGCAGTCCGCCTCGCATCACACGGCAGACCACACGCGGGTGCTTCACCTCCAGCACGCGCAGCTCCATGAGTCCATCATCGAGCAGCACGCGGTTGCCGGGCTGCACATCGTCGGCCAGGGCCGGGTACGTGGTCGGAATCTCGTCCCCGGCGACGATCTCCTCCGGCGCGAGGACCACGGTGGTGTGCTCCTTCAGCTCGATGGGCGACGACAGTGAGCCGATGCGGATCTTCGGTCCGGCGAGGTCGGCGAGCACGGCCATCGGCTTGCCGACGGCCGCTGACGCGTCGCGCACGTACCGTATCACGCGGCCGTGCGCCTCATGGGTGCCGTGCGCGAAGTTCAGGCGGATGACATCCACGCCCAGTTCCGCGAGCGCGTGCACCTTGTCGAGATCCGATGTGGCCGGTCCAATGGTCGCAACGATTTTCGTTCGCAATTCAAATCCCCGTGTTCAGCATTCATGCACGAGCACACCGGCGACGACTGTCGCAGTGCAGCGCATGTCCATGATCATGTCCAGATCCGCGCACGGGTCGTGGTCCCATGCCGCGAAGTCGGCCGGCGCACCGGCTGCGAGCGAGCCGGCGGGCGCGGCAAGTCCTGCGGCTCGCGCCGGTCCGATCGTATATGCGCGGAGCGCATCCATCGGCGCGATTCGTTCGGAGGGATACCACCCGGCGCTCGGAGCGCCGCTCGTGTCCTGCCGTTTCACTGCGGCAGAGAGTCCGCGTCGGGGATCGACCGGTTCCACAGGCACATCGGAGCCGAAGGCGAGGATCGTGCCGCAGCGGAGGATCGAACCGAACGCGTACGTGCCGCGCGCCCGGCGCGCGCCCCAGTGACGGTCGGCGATGATCCAGTCCGTCATCAGGTGCGCGGGCTGCATCGAGCAGACAATGCCAGCGGCGGCCGCATCGCCGAGCCTTTCGACCGGACAGCATTGCAGGTGCTCGATGCGATGCGGCATGGCGCTGACGCGCACAGCGGGATCGCCGAGCACATCCAGCGCCAGGCTGACTGCCGCGTCCCCGATCGCATGGACCGTCGATGCGATGCCGTGGCTCGACGCGCGCCGCACGACGTGCGCGAACGCGTCCGGTTCCATGATGCGCATGCCGCAGCCCGAGCCATCCTCGTACGGCTCGCGCATCCATGCCGTGCGCGACCCGAGTGCGCCGTCCAGGAACATCTTCACGGCACCGGTGCGAATCCACTCGTCGCCGGCACCGCTGCGTGCGCCGGCGGAGATTGCCGCATCGAGCTGATCGAGTGCGATGTGCTGCAGGATGCGCAGGCGCAGCCCGTCGCCGTCACGAAGCGACTGCAGCACGCTCAGGGGATCGGGCTCGATGAGATGGATTCCGGGGAAGGAGTGGACACCGGTGATTCCCAGTGCATGCAGCTCGCTCTGCGCGTCGCGCACCGCATCTACGGCGTCCGCGAGGCCGGGCGCACCGATGCGGTCCGTCACCAGGCGACCGGCCCATTCCAGCAGCAGACCCGTCGCCTCGCCGTGCTCATCCCGCACGATCGTACCCCCCTCGGGGTCCGGCGTCCCGCGGTCGATGCCGGTCAGGCGCAGCGCTGCGCTGTTGACCCACAGCGCGTGCATGTCGTGGCTCTGCAGTGCGACCGGCCGGTCGGGGAAATGTTCGTCGAGCAGGGACCGGTGCGGCGCCGAATCCCAGAGGTGCGGATTCCAGCCGCGGCCGCGGATCCAGTGCCCGGGCCCGGCGGCAGAGCCGGAACCGCGCGCGGGGGCGCTCTGAGCCGCTGCGAGCTGCAGGGCGGCCTGAGCGGGTGAGCGGGCGGCGGACAGGTCGGCCTCGCGGCGCGCGAATGCCCACTCCGTGAGGTGTGCATGTGCGTCGGTCAGGCCCGGGGTAATCGTGGTGCCACGGAGGTCGAGGGTCCGGGTGCCGGCCGCCGCTGCATGCAGCTCATCGAGTGCACCCGCTGCGGCAATGCGGCCGCCGCGGATGAGGAGGGCGTCCACCGTACCGGCGGCGGCGCAGGTGTGTATGCGATCGGCCACGACGAGCAGGTCGTGCCCGTGCTCCAGCGCTGCAACGCTCATTGTTGACGTGGAGAGGATAGTCGGCGATTCTGTGGCGACATCCTAGGGGCGGGCGGCGTCGGAC
>DATHVW010000106.1:0-2037 GCA_035461085.1 Longimicrobiales bacterium
GCAGCTGATTCAGCCGACCGACCACATCATCCGGCATCTGCCTGCGCAGACCGCCCGCTTCCCCCGGCCCTCTTTCGACCACACGCCCCCCGCGCCACTGATCGCGCCGGCGACCGTCGCCGGCGCGTTGACTGCTTCTCACTGCCTACCCGTCAACCTTGACGTCGGAAAAGTTCTTCGGCGACATGATCTCCCAGAACTCTCCGCCAAACCCCTTAGTCTCCTTCACCGCGTCGCCATGCTCCGTGATCGTCGGCGGTGTGTAGGGCTTCTTTTCCATGGTTACATCTCCTCGGTGGTATGAAGTGCGCCATTTTAGGCGCGTGAATATTTACTCCGGCTCATGCCGCGCTGACCGTCAACTCCGCGGCGCCCGTGTGGACGCCGTTGCGCACCGACAGCCACGTTTCGAGTGCCAGTGCACTGAACAGCTGTACGTTGTTGACCACGATGCCGCGCCGCGCGTCATCCACCGCACGGCGGAGCGCGTCGGCATTGACGCAGCCCAGTTGCGCGAGGATGGGATCGCGCAGCATGGCATCCAGACGCGGCTTTTCACGCTGCAGTGACCACAGGATCCGCGCGTCGATGCCGCCCTTGGTCGAGCGCGTGCGTACCTGCTCCGGCAGCACGTCGCGTGTCGCCTGCCGCAGGATCCACTTGCGTGCGTTCGGCCGCACCCGCTGTGTCGCCGGCAGTCTGAGCGATGCCTCGACCAGCGGGCGGTACAGGAAGGGGTATCGCATCTCGATCTCGTGACCGTACGGCCATCGCTCGAGCCACGCGGGCATCGCGTTCAGGTTGGCCGTGATCTGCCGCGCGAAGCGGTGGCTGCCCGTGATGCGTGAGCCCGTGCCGGCGCTCCCCGCGAAGGACGGTGCCAGCCAGTGGGGCCTTTCGACACGGTGCCCCGAACGCGACAGGAACGGATCGAGGAGGTAGCGGCGACCGACGCTCCAGAAGGACTGCCGCATCGCAACCGACCAGGCCGTCACCTCGCCGACCGCATCGCGGATCCTGCCTTTTGCCGCCAGGTCCGTGATGTAGTCGAGATTGCCGTAGAGGTACTGATCCGCGCCGAAGCCGCTCAGCAGCACACGGCCGCCCGCCTGCCGCACGGCATTCCACGCGCGCCGGTCGCGCGCATGGAACGGATAGAGCGGCGACGGCTGATCGGTGATCGGCGGCGCTTCGCCATCATCCTGCCAGGCCCAGTAGTCGCGAACCTGCTCGTTGCGCAGACCGTAACGCTGCACGACCGCGTCGGAGTATGTGCGCTCGTCCCCCTCACCGAGCGTATCGACGATCGTGAGCGTGTTGACGATGCGCTTGTTATCAACGCCCGCCGCATTCGACAACGCCACGATCGATGACGAATCCAGGCCGCCCGACAGATGCGCCCACGTCTCATCCGTGCCTTCGACCCGGGCCAGCACCGACTCCTCGAGGAGGGCGCGGAACCGCTGGCAGTTCTCCGCCTCGTCGCCGTCGTCGGCGGGGACGAACTCTTCCGCGCGCCAGTAACGCTCCGGGCTCTGTACGGTGCCACGCTGCCGGACGAGACTGCCTGCAGCGACGGGCGTGATGCCACGCCACACGGTCGCGTCCAGCCCTGCCGTCTGACCGCTCAGGAAGTCGGCGATGTATTCGAGGTCGTAGTTCTCGCCGACGCGCAGCGGCTCGATGTCCGACGAGAACAGCTGAAGGCCGGGTGCGGCACGACGGTACAGCGGCCGCACGCCGAATGCGTCGCGCACCGCCAGCAGCTTCTGCGCACGCGCGTCCCAGCAGACGAAGGCGAAGTCACCCAGCAGCTGCGGTATGACGCCCTCGCCCCTGCGGTCGATGGCCGCCAGCACCAGCTCCAGGTCGGTATGTGCCTGCACGCTCACGCCCGCGAGACCGGCCACTTCCGAGCGGTTGTCGAGCCGCACATCCCCAGCGCCGATCAGGCCGCCGAACCGCCCCAGCAGCTTCCGATGCTGCCCAGGCCGTTCCACGGCCACCGCGGCGAACGGTCCCTCGACGATCGAGTGA
>DATHVW010000107.1:0-10794 GCA_035461085.1 Longimicrobiales bacterium
TCATTCCGATCAACTGACTGATGGCCATTACCGAAAAGCTGAAGCGCCTGGAGGAGCTGCGCCGCCAGGCAGAGCAGGGCGGTGGCGCCGAGCGCGTGAAGGCGCAGCACGAGCGCGGCAAGCTGTCCGCCCGGGAACGACTGGACCTGCTCCTGGATGCAGACAGCTTCGTCGAGCTGGACCGCTTCGTGACTCACCGCACCGTAGGACTGGAAGACCAGAAGTACCTCGGCGATGGTGTCGTCACGGGGTACGGCACCGTCCACGGCCGCCTCGTTTACGTCTTCAGTCAGGACTTCACCGTGTTCGGCGGGTCGCTGTCAGAGGCGCATGCGGAGAAGATCGTCAAGATCATGGACCTCGCCCTGAAGAACGGCGCGCCGGTGATCGGTCTCAACGATTCAGGCGGCGCCCGCATCCAGGAGGGCGTGGTCAGTCTCGGTGGCTACGCCGACATATTCCTGCGCAACACGCTCGCGAGCGGCGTCGTTCCGCAGATCAGCGCCATCCTCGGTCCCTGTGCCGGCGGCGCCGTGTATTCTCCGGCCATCACGGATTTCGTCTACATGGTGCGGGGCACGAGCTACATGTTCGTGACCGGGCCGAACGTGGTGAAGACGGTGACGCACGAGACGATCGACATGGAGGGGCTCGGCGGCGCGGACGTGCACGCATCCACGTCCGGCGTGGCTCACTTTGCGTGCGACAGCGAGATGGAGTGTCTCGCGTCGATCCGCACGCTCATGCAGTATCTGCCGCAGAACAATCGTGAGGACCCGCCGCGCGTCGCGGATTCGGATGACCCGCACGACCGCGCGGATGAGGATCTGCTGAACATCGTGCCCGACGAGCCGTCGAAGCCGTACGACATTCACGAGGTCATCCGCCGAGTCGTCGATCACGGCTCGTTCTACGAAGTCCACCGCGATTACGCCGCGAATATCGTGACGGGCTTCGCCCATCTCGGGGGATATCCGGTGGGCATCGTCGCCAATCAGCCGGCCGTGCTGGCCGGCGTGCTCGACATCAACAGCTCGGTAAAGGGCGCGCGCTTCGTGCGGTTCTGCGACTCGTTCAATATCCCGCTGGTCGTGCTGGAGGATGTGCCGGGGTTTCTGCCGGGTGTGGCGCAGGAACACGGCGGCATCATCCGTCACGGCGCAAAGCTGCTGTACGCGTTCTGTGAAGCCACCGTGCCGCGCCTGACCGTCATCACGCGCAAAGCGTATGGCGGCGCCTACGACGTGATGAACTCGAAGCACATCCGCGGCGACATCAACCTGGCGTGGCCGACCGCGGAGATCGCGGTCATGGGACCCAAAGGCGCGGTCGAAGTGCTGTTCCGGAAGGAGATCGCGAGCGCGGACGACCCCGCGGCTGCAACGGCGGAACGGGAAGCTGATTATCGGGAGCAGTTCGCTCACCCCTACATCGCCGCGTCCCGCGGGTTCATCGATGATGTGATCGACCCGCGGGAGACGCGGCCACGCCTGATCAGCGCGCTCGACATGCTGCGCAACAAGCGTGACTCCAATCCACCGCGCAAGCACGGAAACATTCCACTGTGAAAGCCCTCCGCTGCGTGCTGGTCGCGAACCGTGGCGAGATCGCGCTGCGCATCATCCGCGCATGCCATGAGCTGGGCATCCGTGCGGTCGCCGTTTACTCGGAGGCGGACCGGCTGGCACCGCACGTGCTCGAAGCGGACGAGGCCCACCTCATAGGGCCGCCGCAGTCGGCGCAAAGCTACCTGAAGGCGGAAACACTGATCGATGTCGCGCGGCGCACCGGCTGCGACGCGGTCCACCCCGGCTACGGGTTCCTGGCGGAGCGGGCGTTCTTTGCGCGCCAGGTGGAGGAGGCCGGCCTGGTGTTCGTGGGACCTCCCGCATCCGCGATCAGTGCGATGGGTGACAAGACGGAAGCGCGCCGCCGCATGGTGGACGCGGGCGTGCCCGTGGTACCCGGGATCGCGGAGCCACTGCAGGACGCGGCCGCGGCACGGTCGGTGGCGGCGGAGTTCGGCTACCCCGTGCTGCTCAAGGCGGCGGCGGGCGGCGGCGGCAAGGGCATGCGTGTGGTGCGCGCGGAAGCGGAGCTCGAGCGCGCGTTCGGAGCGGCGCGCAGCGAGGCGCAGTCGTCGTTCGGGGATGGGAGCATTTACCTGGAAAAGTACCTGGCGCGGCCGCGTCATATCGAGATCCAGGTGATGGCCGATGCGCATGGCAACGTGCTTCATTTCGGCGAGCGCGACTGCTCGGTTCAGCGCAGGCACCAGAAGATGATCGAGGAGGCGCCGTCGCCGGCTCTCTCGCCGGCGCTGCGCGCACGGATGGGTGAGACAGCCGTCGCGGCGGCGCGTGCAGTCGGATACCGCAACGCAGGTACGATCGAGTTTCTGTTCGAGGATGGCGAGTTCTTTTTCCTCGAGATGAACACGCGGATCCAGGTCGAGCACCCGGTGACCGAGCTGGTGATGGGAATCGATCTGGTGCAATGGCAGCTGCGTGTCGCGGCGGGCGAGGCGCTGCCGTTCGCGCAGGACGACATCCGGCCGAACGGCCACGCGATCGAGTGCCGCATCACGAGCGAGGATCCTGCCAACGGCTTCCTGCCGTCCACCGGCCGCATCAGTCTGCTCGAGATGCCGGGCGGGCCGGGTGTGCGATGGGACGGCGGGATTGCGGAGGGAGTGGACGTCGGCCTGTTCTACGATCCGCTGCTCGGCAAGCTTATCGTCCATGCACCGGACCGGGAGAGTGCAATGGATCGCATGAGCCGGGCGCTGGCGGAGCTGCGCATAGTGGGAGTGGAGACGAGCGCGTCGTTCCACCGTCGTGTGATGGAGGAGCCGGACTTTCGCAGCGGCGACGTGACGATCCGCTACCTCGAGGAGCACGCGGACATGCTCACGCTGAGTCTGTCGGATGACGTGATCCGCAGTGCCGCGGTGGCTGCCGCACTGCTCGAGGATGCGAGCCGCACGCGGCGTGGCACCCGGCGCATGCCGGCCGACGACCGCACACGCGACGGCTGGCGCGCGGGCGGCTGGCGGTGACCGAGCCGCCGGTCGTGGACCCTGCGGCGGTCGAGCGTCTGCGGCGGCTCGGGGGCGCGAACCTGGTGCGGCAGATGCTGGAGCTGTATCTCGCGCAGGGGCCGCAACGGATACGCTCGTTGCTGGACGGGGCTGCGACGGAAGAGGCGGACCGCGTGGAACGGTCGGCGCACACCATGAAGTCCTCCGCCGGGAACGTCGGTGCGTTGCGACTGCAGCTGACGGCGGAGGGGCTCGAGGCGGCCGCGGGCGCCGGAATCATCGATCACGTGATGGTGGAGCGCCTGGTGCGTCAGTATGAGGAAAGTGCGGCTGTGCTGCGCGGAGTACTGGAGGAGGAGAATCGATGACACGGATTGCGCTCGTCGAGGACAACGCGGACAACCGCCTGCTGGTGCACGCAATCCTGGAAGAGATGTACGACATCGATGAGTACGAGTCGGGCAGTGACGCGCTGACGGGCATGCTGGCGGAGCCGCCGGCGCTCGTGCTGCTCGACATCTCGCTGCCGGTCATGGACGGCACCGAGGTGCTGCGCCGTGTTCGCGCCGATGACCGGCTGCGGCACGTCCCGGTCATTGCGTTGACAGCGCACGCCATGGCGGGCGACCGCGAGAAGTTCCTCGGCATGGGGTTCGACGCGTACGTGACCAAGCCGATCATCGATGAAGCCGTGCTGCTCGGAGAGATCGAGCGGCTCCTCGAACGGACGGACTGATACGATGCAGGAGGATCTGCAGTCACTCTATCGCCAGGCTCTGCCCGCCCGCATTGCGGCGCTCGAATCTGCGCACGCTGCGCGCGACGACGACGAGATCCGCAGCATCGCGCATGCACTGCGCGGCTCGGGGGCGACCTACGGATTCCCGGACGTCACGGCCGCCGCCGCGGCAGTGGAGTCAGCCGATGCCGACGAGATCGGCGGTCGCACCGATGCGCTGGTCGCAGCTCTGCGGAGCGTCATCGCCAACGTGCCTGACGCCGACGCGGTGCCCTCCCTCCGCGTCCTGCTCGTGGACGATGACCCCGAGATCCGCCTGATCGTTACGCACCTTCTGCGTGGTGCCGGATACACGGTCGATGAGGCCGGCGATTCGCGAAGCGCGGCCGCCGCCATCGAGGCGGCGCGGCCCGACATCGTGATGATGGACATCATGCTGGACCACGAGGATGGCGTCGACGCTGCCGCCGCACTCTTCCGTTCCATGGCCGCACCCCTGCCGCGCCTGATCTTCCTGACCGGGGCCGTGCGCGCCGAGCAGTTCGAGCGCATGAACGCCGCCGGTGCCGCGGGCATCATCCACAAGCCGTTCGATCCCGACTCGTTCCTGTCGCTCGTCGAGCGCATGATCGGGCCGGACCTGTGAGCTCTCCCATTCGGATCGCCGGCCGGTGAGCCAGGAGCTCGAGCTCCACATCGACAGCATCGCGGCCGGTGGCGCCGGCGTGGGTCGCGACCGCGACGGCCGCGCGGTATTCGTGCATCGTACCGCGCCCGGAGAGCGGGTCAGTGTGCGCATTACGGAGGCGAAGAAGCGCTGGGCGCGCGCTGCGCTGCTGCGCGTGCTGGAGGCGTCGCCCGTGCGGCGTGACGCGCCGTGCCGGTTCTATCCGCGCTGCGGTGGCTGTACCCTCGAGCATCTGGAGTACGACGCCCAGCTGACGGCGAAGGCCGGCATCGTGGCGGACGCGCTGTCGCGCATCGGCGGCATCGCCATCGAGCCGCCGATCGTCGTCGCATCCCCCGAGCAGCTGCGCTACCGCAATCGCGTGTCGTTCACACTGGTCCGCCTGCGGGATGGGACCGTGCGCGCCGGGTTCCACGAGCTGGAGCGGCCCGATCGCGTCCTTGACATTGACGAGTCGTGCCTCATGCCCGAGGCGACGATCGCCGCGGCCTGGGGGGAGCTCCGGCGTTCCTGGGGCAGCGCCGCATCGCGGCTGCCGAGCGGTACGCGCCTCCGGCTGACCCTGCGCGCCACGGCCGACGGTCGGACGTCCCTGCTCGTTCAGGGAGGCTTCAGCACGGGGCGTCCGGACGAGCTGCTTGCGCGGGTCGCGTCGCTGGACGCCATATGGCACCAGCCGCAGCCGGACGACTCACCCGTGCTGCTCGCCGGCACCGCGGCCCTGAAAGAGGTCTGGGACGGCGAGGACGTGTCGCTGGGCGGTGCCGTGTTCCTGCAGGTCAATCGCGGTGCTGCAGCACTGCTCGACGAATACGTGCTGGAGCTCGCCGGCGACGTGTCCGCCCGCACAGTCGTGGACGCCTACTGCGGAGTCGGCCTGCATGCAAGGCGGCTGGCGCGGCGCGGCGCGCGCGTCAGCGGTATCGAGCTGGATGCGCAGGCGGTGCAGGAGGCGCGGCGCGGCGTGCCCGACGCCAGTTTCACCGTCGCGCGCGTGGAAGACGCACTGCCGACAATGTTGCCGGCTGATCTCGTCGTGCTGAATCCGCCGCGGGCGGGCATTGCGGAAGCCGCAATCACGGCGCTCCTGAGCACGCCGCCCGATCGCATCATCTACATCAGCTGCGATCCCGCAACGCTGGCGCGGGATCTGAAGCTGCTTGCGCCGATGTACGAGCTGCGCTCCATTCGCTGTTTCGACCTGTTCCCTCAAACCGCTCACGTCGAGTCCGTCGTGGAACTGACATGCTCTACCACGTAACCATCGGGGACCGAACCGTCACCGTCGAGCTGGAGGGTGACCGCGTCGTCGTGGATGGCGCCGATGCCGGTACTGCGGAGATCGCCGCGATGCCGGGCACGGACGTAAAGCACCTGCTGCTGGACGGCCGTTCGGTCACGCTCGTGGCGCGCCGCGATGACGACGGCTGGAACCTGCACGTCGATGGCTGGCCGGTGCGAGCGGAGGTCGTGGATGAGCGCACGCGTGCCATCCGTGCCATGACCGGCCGCGCAGGCGCCGCACAGGGGCCGAAGCCGGTACGCGCACCGATGCCGGGCATGATCGTGCGCACGGAAGTGAACGTGGGTGATCAGGTTCGCGCGGGGCAGGGCGTTGTCGTGATGGAAGCGATGAAGATGGAGAACGAGCTCAAGGCGGAGACCGATGGCGTCGTGGCACGCGTGCTGATTACGCCCGGACAGGCGGTCGAAAAGGGTACCGTGCTGGTCGAGTTCGAGGCGGTGACATGAGCGGGCGCGCGCGCTGGGAGAGTGAGACGGTACGTCCGTTCGTCGAGCGCCAGCCCGAACGCAGCGCGTCGTTCCGGACGGCGAGCGGCATCGGCGTGGAGCGGCTGTATGGACCGGATGACACGCCGCTCGATTACGACCGCGATCTGGGGTACCCCGGCGAGTATCCGTTCACGCGGGGGATCTACCCCACCATGTACCGTGGCCGGCTGTGGACGATGCGGCAGTATGCCGGCTTCGGCACTGCCGAAGAGACGAACCGTCGCTACCACTATCTGCTCGATCACGGACAGACCGGCCTGAGCGTGGCCTTCGACCTTCCCACGCAGATGGGTTACGACGCGGATGCGCCGATGGCCGCGGGCGAGGTCGGGCGCGTGGGCGTCGCAATATCGAGCCTTGATGACATGCGGTCACTGTTCGATGGCATCCCGCTCGAGGACGTCTCGGTGTCGATGACCATCAATTCCACCGCAGCGATCCTCCTGGCGTTCTACGTCGCGCTCGCCGACGAACGCGGCGTCCCGCGGGACCGGCTGGCGGGCACGATCCAGAACGATGTGCTCAAGGAGTACATCGCGCGCGGCACGTACATCTACCCGGTCGAGCCGAGCCTTCGGCTGGTGACCGACACGTTCGCGTTCTGTGCCGACCAGGTACCCCGCTGGAATCCCATCTCGATCAGCGGCTATCACATCCGCGAGGCCGGCTCCACCGCGGTTCAGGAGATCGCGTTCACGTTTGCGAACGCGCTCGAGTACGTGGCACGGGCACGCGCTGCCGGTCTCGATCTTAACCGGTTCGCACCGCGTCTCTCGTTCTTCTTCGCGGCCCACAACCAGCTGTTCGAGGAGGTCGCGAAGTTCCGCGCGGCTCGGCGCCTGTGGGCCCGGCTCATGCGCGAGCGGTTCGACGCAGACGATGATGCATGCCGCCTCCGGTTCCACACGCAGACGGGCGGCGTCACGCTGACGGCGCAGCAGCCGCTGAACAACGTCGTCCGCGTCACGGTACAGGCGCTGTCGGCGGTACTGGGCGGCACGCAGTCACTGCACACGAACGCGTTCGACGAGGCGCTTGCTCTTCCCACCGAGGAATCCGCACGGCTCGCGCTCCGCACGCAGCAGGTCCTCGCCACGGAGTCCGGCATCACGGAAACGATCGATCCGCTGGCGGGCAGCTGGTTCGTGGAATCCCTGACGACAAGACTCGAGGCGGAGGCCCTCGCGCTCATCGGCAAGGTCGACGAACAGGGCGGCGCGGCGCAGGCGATCGCGTTCTTCCAGGATGAGATCCACCGCGCCGCGTATGCACATCAGCGCGCGGTCGAGGCGGATGAGATCGGCGTCGTGGGGGTGAACAGGTATCGTATCGACGAGCCGGCGCCGCGCATCGAGACCGCGGCATTCGCCTCGCTCGAGAGGGCGCAGCGCGCCCGCCTGGCCGATCTGCGGGCCGGGCGGGATGGCGCGCGCACGGGCGAGGTGCTGGAAGCCGTCCGCGCGGCCGCCCGCGGGTCCACGAACCTGATGCCACCCCTGATCGAGGCGGTGCGTGCAGGCGCCACGCTCGGCGAGATCAGCGACGTCCTGAGAGCGGAGTGGGGCGTGTACCGCGGAGTGGCGGCCTGAAGGGGAAACGGCTACTTTTAGCCCTTCACTCACAGATAGTTACGCAATGCCAACATATGAATACCGCTGCTCGAACGGCCACGACTTCGAGCAGTTTCAGCGGATGAGCGAAGAGCCCCTGCGCGTGTGCACCGTGTGCGGCGCGCCGGCGGAGCGCATCATGTCCGCGGGCGCCGGCCTGCTGTTCAAGGGCTCGGGCTTCTACATCACGGATTACCGCAGCGATTCCTACCGGAAGGCGGCCGACGCGGACAGCGGTGGCAGCGGGAGCGCCGGCAAGGCCGGGAAGGATGCCGCACCTTCGGGCGGCGATTCGTCGTCCCCCGCCAAGTCCACCGGCTCTCCGGGATCCGCACCTTCCAAGGGCGAGTGATGTCCACGGACGCGCTCGTCGGGCAGCTGGAGCGGATTGCAGCCCGCCTCGGCAACGGCACCGACGTGCCCGTGCAGCTGGAGCGGCCGCGCAATCCCGAGCATGGTGATTTCGCGACGAACCTCGCCATGGTGCTGGCGGGCCGGCTCGGGCGTCCGCCGCGCCAGATCGCAGCGGAGATCATCGAGATCCTCGACCTCGAGGAGGCCGGCCTGGCCGGCGCAGAGATCGCCGGCCCGGGCTTCATCAACTTCCGTCTCGCGGCCGGCAGCATCCAGGCCCGGGTGGCCGAGATCGTCTCGGCCGACCGCGCGTTCGGCCGCGCCGCGCTGCCGGACCGGCGGCGCATCCAGGTCGAGTTCGTCTCTGCCAATCCCACCGGTCCGCTGCACGTGGCGCACGGTCGCGGTGCCGCCCTCGGCGATGCCATCGCCGCGCTGCTCGAGTACGTCGGCAATGACGTGGAACGGGAGTTCTACGTCAACGACGCCGGTGTGCAGATCGACCGGCTGGCGGAATCTCTGGAGGCGCGCTGGCTGGAGGCGACGGGCACACCCACGCCGATCCCCGAAGGCGGCTATCACGGCGATTACCTGCGCGAGCTGGCCGACGTCGTCGAAGCCGAGATGGGCGACAGGCTGCGGGCCATGCCGCGCGAGGAACGGCTGCGCGTGCTGCGCGACCGCGCCACGAATACCCTGCGCGAGGAGCAGGACCGCGATCTGCGCGAGTTCGGCGTCCGCTTCGACGAGTACTTCCCGGAGTCGCGGCTCTATGAAGAGGGACGTCTCGAGGAGACGCTGGAGGAGCTGGCGTCGCACGGCCTGACGTACGAGTCCGACGGCGCGGTGTGGCTGCGTTCGAGTGCGTTCGGCGATGACAAGGACCGCGTTCTCGTGAAGAGCGACGGCTCGTTCACGTACTTCCTGCCGGACATCGCCTATCATCGCGACAAGGCGCGGCGGGGCTTCGATCACGTCATTGACGTGTGGGGCGCGGATCACCACGGTTACGTGCCGCGCATGCAGGCTGTGCTGCGGGCGCTCGGCATGCCGGACTTCCTGGACGTCGAAATCGTTCAGATGGTGCGCATCGTTCGCGGCGGCCAGGAAGTCAAGCTGAGCAAGCGCGCGGGCGACATCGTGACGCTGCGCGATCTGATCCGCGAGACCGGCCCCGATGTGGCGCGTTACTTCTTCCTGATGCGCCGCAGCGATGCGCAGATGCTGTTCGACCTGGACCTCGCGCTGGATCACTCGGAGAAGAACCCCGTATACAAGGTGCAGTACGCGCATGCGCGCATGTGCAGCATCTTCCGCAAGGCGGGCGTCGAGATGTCCGCGATCGGCGGCGGTGCGGCCGACCTGTCGCGACTGGTGGACCCGACGGAGCAGGACCTGATCAAGCATCTTGTGCAGTTCCCGGAGGTGGTGGCGCGCGCCGCTGACGCGCACTCGCCGCACATGGTGTGCGACTATCTGGAGACCACCGCCGGGATGGTGAATTCATGGTATCACGCGGGCAACCCGAGTCGTAACCCGGAGCTGGCCGTGCTGGTAGCCGATCCTGCACTGCGCGACGCGAGGCTCAGTCTCACGCGCGCGGTGCAGATCGTCCTTCGAAATGGCCTCGAGCTGCTCGGGCTGAGGGCGCCCGAGCAGATGCAGCGGGAGGAAGCCCAATGAGTCTTCTGGTCGTCGGCAGTGTAGCGCTCGACAGTGTCGAGACCCCGTTCGGCAGCGTCACCGACGCACTCGGCGGCTCCGCCACGTTCTTCAGTGCGGCGGCATCGCTGTACTGCGGCGTGCAGCTGGTCGGTGTAGTCGGCAGCGACTTCCCGATGGGCGACCTGGCGTTCCTCGCGCGGCGCGGCGTGGATCTCACCGGCCTCGCACAGGAGGCAGGCGAGAGCTTCCGCTGGTCGGGCGTCTACAGCTTCGACCTGAACAGTCGGGAGACGCTGGAGACGCGCCTGGGCGTGTTCGCCGATTTCCAGCCGAAGATTCCCGACGAGTTCCGCGACGCCGAATGGATCTTCCTGGGCAACATCGATCCCGTGCTGCAGCTCGACGTGCTAGAGCAGGTGCGCTCCCCGCGCTTCGTCGCATGCGACACGATGAACTTCTGGATCGAAGGCAAGCGCGCCGAGCTCCTGCGTCTGCTCGAGCGCGTCGACCTGGTGATGGTCAACGACAGCGAGGCGCGCGAGCTGTCGGGCGATTACAACCTGCTGCGTGCCGCGCGCTGGATTCAGGCGCGCGGTCCGCAGATGGTCATCGTGAAGAAGGGCGAGCACGGCGCCATGCTGTTCACGAAGGACTTCGTGTTCTTCGCGCCGGGCTACCCGCTGGAGGAGGTCTTCGACCCGACGGGAGCGGGTGACGCATTCGCTGGCGGGTTCGTCGGCTATCTGGCGCGCGCGGGATCGAGCGACCCCGTTCACCTGCGGCGCGCGATGATCTACGGCTCGGCGATGGGGTCGTTTGCCGTGGAGAAATTCGGCGTCGAGCGCCTGGTGGACCTGTCCGCACGCGAAGTGCACGAGCGCGTGTGCAAGTTCCAGGAGCTGAC